>JAICKT010000054.1 GCA_025927795.1 Parafilimonas sp.
GCTGATCTATTGAATATAATTTTTGTCCTTTAGTTACACGCTGTCCGTCTTTAAAATAAACACCGGTTATGTATCCGCTTACCTGCGCATGAATTTCAACCTCGTCTAATGCATTAATGGTTGCAGGGTATTCATCGAAATACGTTGCTGATGTTGCACGCACTGTATCAACATTTACAGCTACTGGCGGAAATGCTTGTTGTTGATTATCTTTTTTGCCGCATGATGTTGCAGTAATTATTATCAGCAATAAAAGTATTTGTATAAAGTTTTTCATTTGTTTTAAGATACCGGTCTGACGCTTTTGAAGCGTCTGACCGTTAAGAACATTCTTTAATTTCATACATCAATAAGTTAAAGTACCCAATGCTTTTTCCACATCGAGTTTGCTGCTTAAAACCTGGTATAAAGCGTTTAAATAATTTACCTGTGTTGTGCGCAAATCGCTTTCTGCAATAATTACTTCCAAATAAGTTTTAACGCCTGCTTTATATTGTAAATTGATTGTATTATAAACATCGGTTGCCAAATCAAGATTATCACGCTGCACATAATAATCATTCAAATAAGATTTATATGTTGACAATGCCTGTGTATATTCCGATTGAATAGAATCACGCAACGATTGAAAATTATACTGCAATCTGTCCAGCTCAAGATTCGCGCCGCGAATTTGCCATGTTCGCTTGCCACCCTGGAAAATAGGAAAGCTTAACGTTAAACCGATATAAGATGAAGGAAAAGTTTCATTATATAATTTTGAAAAATTATTATTTGCGTACGATAAATTATAATTTCCAAATGCAGATAAGGTTGGAAAAAAACTCCATTTATAATATTTCAAATTAGCCTGCAATAAGCTTTGCTGCGTTTGTAAAATCTTAAACTCAATACGATTGGCATAATTTACCTGTTGCAATGTATCAATATTGATTTCGCTTTGCAATTGCAAACTATCATACACTAAATGAAACGAATCTTCCTGCGGATAGCCCATCAATAATTTTAATACAGAAAATTTTGCAGTCAGCGCTTCTTCATATTGTTTCTTTTCTGCACGGGCATTGTTCAGCGAAATTTGTGCACGCTTATAATCTGTTTTATCTACAACGCCTGCTTTGTATTGGTTGTATGCATCTTTCACGCTTCTATCGAGCCTTGCAATATCCTCGTTCACCAAATTAATTTGCTGCGCAGAAAGCAACACATCATAAAATGCTTTGCTCACATCAAGCACTACATAAATTTTATTATTTGTTGTGAATTGCCTTACCTGTGCACGCACATTATTTGCCGTTCTGCTTGCCAGCAAAACATCAGGATTAAAAATGTTTTGATTAACAGAAAAATAAGCAGACGAAATATTTTTTAATGCTGAAAAAGTTCCTGTACCCGTAACTGTTTTTGGTGCTTTAAAATAATGCTGAACTGTGTAATCGAGATTTATTTGCGGATACCAATCAGCCAATCGTGTTTTTATACCGGCTTCAACAATTTGTTCATCAAGCAACGATTGCTGTATTGTTGGCTGGTGCGATAAAGCATATTGCACACATTCATTTAGCGTTGCTGCAGAAAGCAATGAATCTTTATTTTGTGCTTTTGCGGATATGCCTGTAAAAAAAATTAATAATAAAAAAACACACGCTGCTTTACTCATAAATTAGATTGCCTTACCGAAAATCCATCACCTCATTTTCACTCTTTCATTTTTAAAGGCGCAAATGTAAAATGTAAAATTAAACAAGTGTTTAATTTTTTTTAAAAGGAATAAATATTTAACACGATTATTTCGCAAAAATTTATTATCAAGGTGGATTAAAAAATAATCCAATATCTATGTGGGTTTCTATTTTTAAAAATTTGCAAACCTGCGTTTTTAATTTGTTTGTTTAATATTGCACGAGTCATGGCAAAAAATTTATTAATAGTAGAAAGTCCGGCAAAAGCAAAAACAATAGAAAAATTTTTGGGCGCAGATTTTGAAGTGAAGAGCAGCTATGGTCATATCCGTGATTTGGAAAAAGATGACATGGGCATTGACATTAAAAAAAATTATGCACCGCGTTATATAATTCCTGCAGATAAACAAAAAGTGGTAAAAGAATTAAAGCAACTCACAAAAAAATCTGATGAAGTTTGGCTGGCAACGGATGAGGACAGAGAAGGTGAAGCAATAAGCTGGCATTTGTGTGAAGTGCTTGGACTTGACCCATCAAAAACAAAGCGGATCGTTTTTCATGAAATAACAAAATCTGCCATACAGAATGCCGTTAAAAATCCGCGAACCGTTGACATGAATTTAGTGGATGCGCAACAGGCTCGCAGAATTCTCGATCGTATTGTTGGTTTTGAAATCAGCCCGGTTTTATGGCGAAAAATAAGTATGCGCAATTCTTTAAGTGCAGGTCGCGTGCAAAGTGTAGCGGTACGATTGATTGCTGAACGCGAAAGAGAAATTAATGCCTTTGTTTCTTCAAGCAGTTTTAAAATTGAAGCAATTTTTAATGCAGAAGATATTAATAAACGCAGTGTAAATTTTAAGGCAGAAGGTAGCCGGCGCAAAACAGAAGAAGATGCAGAAAGTTTTTTGCAAAGCTGCAAGGGCGCAACATACACAGTAACTGATATTCAGGTTAAGCCGGCAAAAAAATCACCTGCTGCTCCATTTACCACATCAACATTGCAACAGGAAGCAAGCCGTAAATTGGGTTACAGCGTAAGTAAAACCATGTTGCTCGCACAAAAATTATATGAAAGCGGTAACATAACTTATATGCGTACTGATAGTGTGAACTTAAGCGACACGGCTATGCAGGACATTGAATTGCACGTCAAAAAACAATATGGCGATAAGTATGTTCAGCAGCGTAAATACAAAAACAAAAATGAAAGTGCACAGGAGGCGCACGAAGCTATTCGCCCTACTTACATCGAGAATACAACGATTGAAGATGCAGACACGAAACGTTTATATGAATTAATTTGGAAGCGTACTATCGCAAGCCAAATGTCAGATGCAGAACTTGAAAAAACTATTGCAAAAATTTCTATCTCTACAAACAAAGAAGAATTAACAGCACAAGGTGAAGTTTTAAAATTTGATGGTTTTTTAAAAGTGTATATTGAAGATAAAGATGATGATGATGCAAATGATGAAGGCGCTGAAGGAATGTTGCCACCGCTAAGCATTAATCAAACATTAAAATTAAATGAGCTAAAAGCCATTGAGCGTTTTACAAGACCTGCACCAAGATACACTGAAGCATCACTCGTAAAAAAATTAGAAGAGCTTGGTATTGGGCGACCATCAACGTATGCGCCAACTATTTCAACAGTTTTAAAAAGAGGTTATGTTGAAAAACGTGATAAAGAAGGAATGTTAAGAGATTACAGAATTTTGTTGTTGAAAAATGATGAGCTGAAAAAAATTAAAGAGAAGGAAACAACTGGTGCGGAAAGAGCAAAATTGTTTCCTACAGATTTGGGTTTGGTGGTTACAGATTTTTTAAAGGAATATTTTAGTGATGTAATGGATTATGGCTTTACTGCAAAGATTGAAGAAGAGTTTGATGAGATTGCAAATGGGAAAAAAGAGTGGACAAAAACAATTGACGTTTTTTATAAGCCATTTAAAGCTGATGTAGAGAAAACACTGGAAACAGCAGAGCGTGCAAAAGGCGAAAGAGAATTGGGTATTGATAAAGCATCAGGAAAAAAAGTTTTGGCACGCATGGGGCGTTACGGACCAATGGTGCAAATTGGTGAGGTGAATGATGATGAAAAGCCGCGATTTGCAAAACTTAAATCAACTCAAAGCATAGAAACCATCACGCTGGAAGAAGCAATGGATTTATTTAAGCTACCGCGAAATTTAGGCAAGTTTGAAGATGAAGATGTAACGGTAAATATTGGTCGCTTTGGTCCTTTCATCGCACATGATAAAAAATTTTATTCGCTGAGTAAAGAATATGACCCGTACAGCATAACGCTTGAAGAATCCACACCCATTATTGAAGAAAAGCGCATAGCCAAAGATGAACGCACTCTAAAAGTTTTTGAAAAAGAAAAAATTCAGGTTTTAAAGGGTCCTTATGGCCCGTACATAAAACAAGGTTTGCGCAATTATAAACTCACCAAAGAACAGCAGGAGCGTGCTGCAGAATTAAGCATAGAAGAAGTAAAAAAAATAATCGAAGAAATAAAAGCAAATCCGCCAAAAAAATCTGCACGCAACAAACGCAAAACCTAACGCGTTTCGTATATATTTATAGCTGCTTTGCTGCCGTAATTCCAGGCAAAGCAGAGGCGTTAAATTATTCACACAATGTTATTAGTTTGTATATAAAACTGAAGTAAATTGTAATTAGTTTGTGTATGATTATGCGAGAAACATCTGAGATTACTGCTTTATTAAACCTGATTGATGATCCGGATGAAGAAGTATTTTCAACGGTAAGCAGCCGTATAGTTGATTATGGTAAAGTAATTATTCCAAACCTTGAAAATTTATGGGAAAACACCATTAGTGAAGCAGTACAGGAAAGAATTGAAATGATTATTCACCGCCTGCATTATGCTGACCTCGTGAATGATTTAACTGAATGGAAAAACAGCGCTTATCACGATTTATTATTTGGCGCTCTGCTTGTGGCAAGATTTCAATATCCTGATTTGCAAACTTCGCCCGTAATACAGGAAATAGAAAAAATACGCCGTAATGTTTGGCTTGAATTAAATAGTTTTCTTACACCGCTTGAACAGGCAAATGTTATTTCAAGCATTGTATATAATTACTATAATTTAAAGGGCGCTGAAGTTGGTTACACAAATCCGGATGATTTTTTCATTCATAAAGTTTTGCAATCAAGAAAAGGAAATACATTGTCCAACGGAATATTGTATTTGGTGTTGAGTGAATTGCTGGCAATGCCTGTTAAAGCCATTAATATTCCGCGCCAGTTTGTACTTGCATTTTTTAATGATGACTACGATTCATCAACCTACAGTGGTAATCCGCAAAAGAAAATTCATTTTTATGTTGATGCAACTACAGGGCAGCCGTTCACACATAAAGATGTAGAAAATTATTTTAAGCGAATAAATATTCAGTCAACACCTTCTCATTTTAAACCATTGTCTGCTGTAAAAGTGATACAGGTATTATTGCAGGAACTTGCCTGTTGTTTTGATGCACCGGAAAAATTATATAAACGCAATGAATTGTTAGACCTTGTTATATTGCTGAATAAATAAGAAAGACCACTGATAGTTCAGTGATCTTTCTTTATAATCTCAAAAAAAATTTATTGTTCCAACGTTGCCTCAGAAGTAATTTTCATATTCAACGCCTTGCTGATAGGACAATTTTTTTCAGCGTCTTTTACACATTCGTCAAATTTCTCTTTGCTTATGCCCGGCACTTTTCCTTTAACAGTAAGGTGCGATTCTGTAAGCACACCATTTTCAAAATTTATAGTTGATGTGGTTTCAAGCTTATCAGGCGTAAAACCAGCTTCACCTAAAACAAAACTTAATTTCATTGTAAAACAGCCGGCATGTGCAGCGGCAACCAACTCTTCGGGGTTTGTGCCTGTACCGTCTTCAAACCTTGATTTGTAAGAATACTGTGTATCTTTTAAAGTTCCGCTTTGAGAACTTACTGTTCCTTTTCCTTCTTTGCCGGAGCCGTTCCAAACGGCATTTGCATTTCTTTTCATGTGTAAGGTTTTAAAATTTGTTTATAAATTACAATCGTTTCACAAATGTGCAAATTGAAATAAAATTTACTATAAACAAAATATGATAAGCTGGAAGGATTTTGAAAAGATAGATATGCGGTGCGGCACAATCATAGAAGTGAACGATTTTCCAAACGCCAGGAAACCTGCTTACCAGTTAACCATTGATTTTGGTGAAGCAGGCATTAAAAAATCATCGGCACAAATCACACATTTTTATGGTAAGGAAGATTTATTAAACAAGCAGGTAATCGCTGTTATTAATTTTCCTGTAAAACAAATCGCAAATTTTTTTAGTGAATGTTTGGTATTAGGTGTTTATGATGAAAATAAAAATGTTGTTCTGATGCAGCCCGAAAGAAAAGTGGCTAATGGAATGAAGATTGGGTGAATTGAAGTAGGAAATACGAAATACAAAGTACGATGTAAAACAATTGTAAACTGAAAACCGGAAACTGGAAACCGGAAACATGAATGAACTTTACTACACATATTATCAAAGTCCGATTGGTTTGCTGAAAATTGCAGGCACAGAACATTATATTGCCGAATTAGGCTTTATTGATAAGCCCGAACAAATGATTCATGGCGAACCCGGTATTAGTGAGGTAATGCATCAATGCACAGAACAATTGATAGAATTTTTCAGCGGCAAAAGAAGAGTGTTTGATATTCCTGTTCATCAACCCGGAACATATTTTCAATTAAAAGTTTGGGGCGAACTGTTGCAAATTCCTTTTGGCAAAACCATGTCGTATCTTGAACTAAGCAGGAATGTTGGCGATGAAAAAGCCGTGCGTGCAGTGGCAGCCACCAATGGAAAAAATAGAATTGCTATTATCGTTCCCTGCCATCGCGTTATTGGCAGCGATAAAAGTTTAGTAGGCTATGGCGGCGGATTATGGCGTAAAAAATGGCTGCTGCAACATGAGTTCAGAATTGCCAATGGTATTCAAACACTGTTTTAAGTGAATAAAAATTTATTAATTCACGGGCGTCATCTGCAAACAAACAGGTTTCTGCACATCAGAAATTAAAGTGCTTCCGTTTTCTAACAATCCATAATTTTTATTGATAACAAAAATCTGGATGGTATTATTATTCTGACTTGCAACCAATAAAAAACGACCAGTTGGATCCACCATCATACCACGCGGATTTGCATTCACGGGTTGCTGACCATTAGCAAGCAATGTTCCATCTGTTTGTACCTTAAATAAAGCAACATTATTTGCTTCGCCACGATTTGAAGCGTATAAAAATTTTCCGTTGGGTGTGATAACAATTTCTGCACTGCCTCTGTCATTTTTATCGCCTGCTGTTGTTGCAGCAATGGTTTGTATTGGCGTAAGCTTTCCATTATTATAGTTATAAACTATTATATCGCCTGAAAGTTCAGTTATTAAATATGCATGCTTTCCATCAGGACTAAAAACAATATGACGCGGACCAAAGCCATCATCAACAGTGTAATAAGCAGAATCACCGGTAGTTAAAACATTAGTTGCATCAGAGCCATTAAAATTATATTGATAAAGCCTGTCGTTTCCAAGATCAGGTGCAAACACATATTTCTGATCAGGTGAAAAAACCACTTCATGCGGATGCGGCATTTCCTGGCGCTGCACATTCACACCATATCCATCATGCGCAAGTACCTGTACGTGCGGTTGTAAACTGCCGTCGGCACTTGTTTTAAAAACAGTAATATTTCCGCCGCTATAATTTGCAACGATTACGTTTTTACCTGATTCATCAACTGCAATTGATGCAGGAGCTAAGCCATCTGTAGGTTGTTTATTTAAAAAAGTTAGTGCACCTTTCTTTTTATCAAATGCAAAAGCACTTGCTTCGCCGGGTTTATCGCCGCTGTTTTCATTCACGCTATAAACAAACTTCCCGTCTTTTGAAACGCAAAGCCAGGACGGATTTTCAACGCCACTGGTTTTACTAACAAAAGTTACTTCACCTTTATTTGGATTAAAGCGATAAATATGAATGCCATCAGGCGTACCACCGTCTGTATAAGTTCCAATCAATAAATAATAAATGGGATTTTGTGCGTGCACATTAATAATGCAAAAAGATAAAAGAAGTAAGAAGAATATTTTTTTCATTGGTAAATTATAATGTGCGTAAATGTAAAAAAGAATGACAAAGAAACTTGTTAAAGAAAATGTTTATTAAACAAAAAATTACTTATAGGGCGACAACATGGCTGGTGTAATTGATGCAGCATGTTTTATATTTATGGTGAAGATAGCGATCCAAAGCACGCAGAAAAGACGCGAAGTACACAGATGAATTTATATCTATTTTCTGCTTCCTCTGCGGGACTTTGCGCACTTTACGTCTCTAAAAAAAGTATTCTTTTATTGAATGATCAATTTATATTTTGCAGAATAGCCTTTACCATCAATGGTAATATTATATGCACCTGCTGCAAGTTTTGAAACATCGAGCTTAAGTAATTCTCCATTTAAAACTTTATTCAATATTAATTGGCCACCTGTGCTTAATAACCTTACACTTAAATTTTGTGTATTGCCCGGAATTTTTACAGTAACAATATTTGTTGCCGGATTTGGTGAAATTTGTATGTAAGGTTTCAAGTCTGCAAAATTCAAAGAACGCAAGTCTGATAAATTAAATCTGCCTTCTTTATCCGCTTCTTTAATTCTATAAATATTATTACCAGTCAATGGATGTAAATCTGTAAACTGGTAAGCAGTTTCAATAGTACTTGAACCTGCTGCTTTTACTTCACCAATTGAAGTGTATGCTCTGCCATCACTACTTCTTTCTACAATAAATTTATCAGTATTTGATTCTTCCTCTGTTGTCCATTTTAATAACGAAGTATTGTTTTGTTTTTGTGCTGTGAAGGCACCAAAGGTTACAGGTAAAACTATAGAAGGAAGATCGTATGCCGGTATGCCATCGTTATTATTATTTGATGAACCTTGTTTTGCGCTATAACCTAAACCTCTTTTCGCAAAAGCCGCCCATATTTCTTTACTATACTTTCCGTCAAATAAAGCAGTATCAGCATCAAGAATTCCATCTCTTGCATCAACAAATCCCGGAGAACATTTTGTAAGTTTTAAACCCTGTGTTACAAGTTTTAAAGCAATTATATTTCCGCCGGTTCCTGTAGCATTAAAAATATTCTGACTAATCCCATAATCCTTAATAAAATTCCACGTCATATCCCACAACATCACGGTCCATATTTCACCAATGGTATGTTCGTCGGGGCTTCCCTGTATAGGTTTAATTTTTTTCAAAGAATCATACGTCCATGGATTATAGTCAAAACTTGTAGAATAGGGATATGTACGAATGCCACCAAGATAAACAGTATCAAACCCGGCTGCATACGTTCCAATAAACCTGATATGATTTCCCGTTACAGAAGCTTTAGTCCAATCTTGTGTCATCATTAATGCATACCAATCACTCCAACCTTCCCCCATTTGTTCATTATTTTGTAAACAGCTTACATTTTGTGGGCCACCAATCAAACGATTCGAAATGCCATGCGTGTATTCATGTGTTGGAATTGTATTATCTAATTCACCATCTATTAGAGGTGAATTAGATAATGTTGCATTCACATTACCGGAGCCTAAGATCTTTATTCCTCTTGCAACATTATATATTGTAAAAACACCCGGAATAGTAATCGTATTATCTACGCCATTATTACCAGCTCCCATATTAATTAATACATTACCTCCATTTGTATATCGTGGATCATTGGGTGATACATTTCCTACTATTAATGCTTTAGCACCGGCAGACTGAGCATTATGAAATTTGATTACAAAATCGCAATTGCCTCTATCTACATAAGCTATTTTACCGTTAAGTGCTGATGCATTTGATGCTGCGTCGCAACCATTACTTGAATCGGGATGTGAACTATTTTTATAAATAACTATATCTGAGGTAACAGGACCTTTTTGCGCAAGTTTGTTTTTATCACTCACAGAACCCTCCTGATTAAACTGCTCACCTTTTACGCTGCCCGGGCTATTAATATAAAATCCTTTTAATGGAGTACCAAACCATAAATACATTTGTTGTCTTGGGCTAAAGCTATCAACAGGCGTACTCATATTTGCATTATCAATGTGCGTTCCTTTACCGCCACCATCTTGTGCATCTGCCAAAACATAATCGCCTCCTTTGCCGCCCCTGCTTAAATTACTACCCTGAAAATTTCCTGCTTTTTCATCAAAACCATACTGATAAAGCATATCGTGCATTAAATTATCCCAATAAAAAAGATTGGTTTCATCAAATGAAGCTGTTGGTGATAGAGTAGGGTCTGCAGCGTTATCAAAATTAAAATTGAAATTAAGATCCGGAGCATTAGTGGTAGAAGAAGCAGAGAAACCGGATGTATTATTGTTAGAATCCAAATCCTGTTGTACAAATACATTATTTCCGCGCAATGTTTTATAATCACTGCTGCCGTCATTATTCCACTTTAATGTGTTTGCATCCTGATCATTATTTCTTGTCCATGGATTTGTTTCTAAAGACGGATTCGCATATAAGGGGCTTTCACTCGGATAAGAAATAACGTTATATTTTGATGAGTTTATAGTTTTTAAATCTGTCACTGAGTTGTCTTCAAAATTTTGATCGTTATCATCCAATACAATTATTTGATGCGGCTTTTTCAATTTTTCAAATCCCTGTTCATACACTGTTAAATTGGTTTTATTTATAACTCTGCCAGTTGATGCATCTACGCTAATTTGCCATAACGCATTATTTTCATCGGAACTTATTGTTGTCTGCCAAACGAGTTGAAGTGTATTATCATCATTTCGTATCCAGGTAAGTTTTACAGGTATTTCATTATAAGAAATGCCAAGCTTATCAAACATATAAGTATGCGTTTCTGCTATTGTGCGTAAAGGAATGGCTAATGTTTTTATTGTTGTATTAAGATTGCCTGCCGCAGCAAACAAAGCTGTTTTTGCATCAATGGACGGCACAGTTATTTTATTCAGCGGTGTTAGATTTTTTAGTTGCTCAAAATTGCCGGTAATAAATTTTTCATTTTTAAAACTTAAACTGTTTACCGCTTTATCTATATCAATACCCAAATATGTTTGTTGCAGATATATGAATATTACATTAGAGCTCTTATCAAGATGCGCATCTGAAATTCGCCAGTTGCTTAAATCATTTTCTGCAATACCAATAACCGCGGCATTTTTTTTAAAGAGGTTTTTAAAATATTCAGGCGAAAGTTGATTTTGTGCTTTTATTAAAGACGGGCTCACAAGCATCAATACACAAAGCAGGCGCAAAAATTTGCTCATATTAATTTTGGTTTAGTTGGGCAAATTAGTAAAATAAATTAATCAGATAACTTGTATATCAGAATATCGGCAATTCATTTATTTCAATCAAGCCGTTTTCTGAAAGCTCAAATGCAAAAGTTTTATTGCCGTTTGTAAGCACAAGATATTTTACAGGCAGCCCGATATTATAACGCAGAATTTGTTCCAGTACAGGTACTTTCAGATCAATATTCATTTCCTTACACTCTACAATCATCCAGGGTAAATTATTTTTATATACAACAATATCACAGCGTTTTTTAAGCTCGCCAAGGCTTATAATTTTCTCGATAGAAAGTAGTGATTTCGGATATTCTTTAACTTTTATCAGGTATTGTAAAAAATTTTGCCGTATCCATTCTTCCGGTGTAAGTGTAATCCATTGCAGGCGTACTTCATCAAAAATTAATTCTTTATTTTTTTCTTTTTTAATGCGAAAACTAAAGTCAGGATAATTTATCTGTAACATTTTTTACAATCAGTATTTATACAATTCAGCTGCTTTCTAAATCGAAATTAGCTTTTCAGCCTTAAACAAGATGCCAGCTTTTTCATCAAGAATAATTTTTATTTTATAAATAAGAACACATTTAATACTTAATAAATTTTTTTAAATTAGTTTTGCACGCTTAATTTTTTCTATAGTTGCATTGCAACCGCCCCGTAAGGCGGAGGCGGGTTGAATGTGGCATTTAAATCAGCATTTAACACATGAAACTTTCACAATTTCGTTTTGACCTTCCACTTAATCTTATTGCTCAAACACCTACCAAACGCCGCGAAGACAGCCGCATGATGGTTGTTCATCGCAAAACAGGACAAATAGAGAATAAAAATTTTAAAGATATTCTCGATTATTTTGATGATAAGGATGTTTTTGTTGTAAACAATACAAAGGTTTTTCCGGCGCGTATGTATGGCCGAAAAGAAAAAACCGGTGCGCGTATTGAAGTTTTTTTATTGCGTGAATTAAATAAGCCAAACCGGCTTTGGGACGTAATTGTTGACCCTGCAAGAAAAATTCGTGTAGGTAATAAATTGTATTTTGGTGAAAATGATGAACTGGTTGCTGAGGTAATTGATAATACAACCAGCCGGGGCAGAACAATTCGTTTTTTATGGGACAGCGATGAAGCCAGTTTTAGAAATATGCTTGAATTTTTAGGCGAAACTCCTTTACCGAAATATATAAAGCGTAAGCCCGATGAAGAAGATAAAGAGCGCTATCAAACAGTATATGCAAAACATGAAGGTGCTGTTGCTGCACCTACTGCTGGTTTTCATTTCAGCAAAGAGTTGATTAAGCGTTGTGAAATAAAAGGTATTCGCTTTGCTGAACTTACATTACATACAGGTCTGGGAACATTCAGACCAATAGAAGTAGAAGATCTCAGCAAACATAAAATGGATGCCGAATATTACCAGATAGATGAAGAATGTTGCGAGATAGTAAATAAAGCAAAAGAAACAGAGCACCGCGTTTGCTCAATCGGCACTACTACTATGCGCGCAATGGAAACAAGTTTTACTGCCCAAAAGCTTTTAAAACCCAGCGAAGGATGGACAAATATTTTTATTCATCCGCCATACAAATTCAATGTTGCTGATAGCCTGGTTACAAACTTTCATCTACCCAAAACGAGTCTTTTAATTATGGCTTGCGCTTTTGCAGGTTATGATCTTATTATGGACGCTTACAAAAAAGCTATAAAAGATAAGTACAGGTTTTTTAGTTATGGGGATGCAATGCTTATTGTATAAAACTTTATTGGTATAGTTCAACAATTACTTTGTAAATATTTTTATTTCCATTCTTATCAATTGTTTCAATTGTAATAAGCTTTTTATAATTATCCTTTGAATTTGGATCTTCTGTTACAGTAATTGAATCACCTGTTAAAGCGAGCATGGTTTCTAACTGTTTGAAGTTTTGATAAGACATCGCTTTTTTGTACGCATCTGTATTTAATACTACTTGTTTATTAGAAGCATCAGTATAAGATAATTGGCTCAAAGTATCAAGCGCCTGGTTTACATTAATTAAATAAGGACTGATTGCCTGTTTGTAGTATGAAACTTCATTTTGCTCTACATTATTTGCTTTGGTTGATTGAGTGATATTCTTTTTAGGTGCGGCAACTTTCAAAGTCTTTTTTTCTTCTACTGAATTAGCAGCAATAATTTTTTTATTTGGCTGTAATTGTGTTGAAGAATAATTAGCTGATGCGTTAAATGATTTATTGTAGTTGTTTTCACTTGCATTAACAACAGGCTTATTTAAACCGGTAACTATTTCAGAAGTTTTGGGAGAGAATGAAATTAATAAACCCAGCGCTATGATTAATGTAAGAAAACTAAAACGCAATGCAGTGCATTCATAAGCAGTGCTTTTTTCTTTGCCATGTATTAAGCGTTTTATTCTGTATAAAAGCATATTTTCTTTTTTGCCAGATGCTGCCATTGCTAAGGATGAGGCCTGCAATTTTCCAAGTTTAAGTAATGCTTCGGCATAGTGATAAGAGTTATATTTAAACTGAAGCACCCAATCATCGCAGGCATTTTCTCTTTCACGTTCAATAATGTTATTCAGCATTCTTGAAAAAATATTAAAGAAAAATACTTTTTCAATCAGGCATTGTAATAAATAAAAAAGATAATCTGCGCGTTTTATATGTGCCAATTCATGCAAAATTACAGCTTCCATTTGTTCCTTGGTAAGATGATTTACTGCAGCAAGCGGTATTAAAATCAGAGGTTTAAAAAAACCAACTGTAAGCGGGCACCTTATATTTTTTGAAATATAAATTTTTACTTTTTTGTGCAGAGAAAACAATGTGGTAAGTTCTTCTACAAAAATTCTGTTTGCAGCCGGCATTTTTATCAAATTCTTATCCCGAAGATTTTGTGTAAGCCGGTAACTGAAAACAAATTTTACAATATGCGATGCAAAAAATATTAGATAAAGAACAGCAATAAAAGGCATTGCATAACTTAAAAATCCTGACGCATTATTTATATAACTTAAGTTACTTACGTCAAATATCTGCAATGGCTTTTCATTATAATTATTAAGCAATGTGAAAATAAAGAATGCGAATCCAAACACCTGTGCAGTAAATGCAACGGTAAATTTTTGTGCAGAAGATAATTTAAGCACGCGTAAAATAAATACAACTGCAAGCCATAACAATCCCATTTGCCAAATGCTGTTTAATAAAGCATAAGCCAAAGCCTGCAAAAAATCTGACTGTAAAATTGTTTGCACCTGTTATTATTTATAACTATCTAATAATTCCTGTATTTTTTCAAGTTCCTGCCGGTTTGGTGTATGAGAACCCAATGCCTGCATTACAAGTTGCGTATGCGATCCGCGGAATAACGCATCCACCATTTTATTCAGCATTTGCTTTTGTGTTTTTTCCCTGCTAACGTTTGGCTTATACACATGTGTGCGATTGCTGTCATCACGCAATACCAACCCCTTTTCAAACATAATCTGCATCAGCTTAAGTGTTGTAGTGTAGCCGCAATCTTTGGTTTCAATAAGCTGTTCATGCACTTCACGTACAGTAGCATCGCCTTTTTCCCACAAAACCTGTAATATTTCAAGCTCACTATCCGTAGGTTTTAAAACTTTCATATACATAACTTAATTGAAAGCAATATACGATTGATTTCGTAAAAAGAAAGTTAATGAGTAATTTTTTTGATAAACGGTTTTTAAGTATTGTTATTTGAACCTTTCTTTTGATTTAAAATATATAATAAAAAAGGTTGCTTTTGGGGGCAACCTTAAGAATCTGTTTTCGAGAATTACTACTTTTTAGTTGTGCTGTCCTTTGCGGGTTTGTGTGGTTTGGTTGTTTTTGTTTTTGCTTTTGTTTTCGTGGTTGTTTTGTGAGTCGTGCTGTCATGTACCGGTTTCTTTACCATAACGTGATGCGTTTTAGGTGTAGTATCCGCTATGTTTGTAAACGTAGCAGATGCAATACCACTTTGCTGGGAATGACCGCTTGTTATAGCGATTGCAGTTACGGAAATGCTTAGCAGGGTAATGAACACGATTTTTTTCATTGTATAAAGTTTATTTATACTACAAAATAAAATCTGCTTTTGCAACAAGTAACAAACGCCAATGCAAGAAGTTTGTTAAATCTGTGTATTTGAGTACTGGGTAAAAAATGTACAGCCGCTTTATCATTTGTAAATGCTTTATTTGTTCAGCC
>JAICKT010000283.1 GCA_025927795.1 Parafilimonas sp.
TCATGCGCTTGTGTTGAAGGATATTAATGGAGATGCGCATCCGGATCTTATAACGGGCAAACGTTATCGTGCGCATAACGATGGCGACCCCGGAGCTTTTGATGCTGCTGTTTTATATTGGTTTGAATTTATACACGGGAAAAATCCGCAATGGATTCCGCATTTGATTGATGATAATTCCGGTATTGGGTTAAGCTTTGTTGTTGAAGATATAAATAATGATAAGCTCCCTGACATTATTATCTCTAACAAAAAAGGAGTTTTCCTTTTTGAACAAATAAGAAATTAATTAACAGGAAGAAGTATTGTAAATGCAGTGCCTTCACCTTCTTGTGTTTCAACTGTTATTTCGCCGCCGAGCCCTTTAGTAATTATATCATAGCTGAGTGATAACCCCAATCCTGTACCCTGACCCGTTGGCTTTGTAGTAAAGAAAGGCTGAAATATTTTATCTACTACTTTTTGAGGAATGCCATTCCCATTATCACTAATATATATTTTTACTGCGTCGCCAATTTTTTTTGTGGTTAATGAAATAGCAGGCTTATATCCTTCATCATTCAATTTTGTTTTTTCATTAACTGCATAAAATGCGTTATTAAAAATGTTTAGCAAAACGCGACCAATATCTTGCTGAATAATATTTATGTTTCCAATACTGCTATCAAAATCAGTTTTTAATATAACACTAATCGAGTTTTCTTTTGCCTTAAAATTATGATAACTTAAACGCAGGTATGCATGCGATAAAGCATTAATATTTGTTGATTCTTTTTTGCCCGAACTTATTTTTGAATGCTGCAACATGCCTTTTACAATTGCATCTGCACGTTTGCCGTGGTAAAGAATTTTTTCAAGGTTTTGTCCAATATCTTTTAATAATTCATTTTCGAGTTCATCATCTCTCTCATTTTTCGTTTTTGATCTTTCGGCTTTTAGTTCATCTATCATTTCAACATTTACTTCAGAAAAGTTTTTTACGAAGTTTAATGGGTTTTGTATTTCGTGCGCAATGCCAGCAGTAAGCTCGCCAAGCGAAGCCATTTTTTCTGATTGTATCAATTGGGCTTGTGTTACCTTAAGCTTGTTCAATGTTTTTTCAGTTTCTTCTTTTTGCCGTTTTAATAATAAGTTAGCTTTTTGTTTGTTTTTAAATCCTATAAATGCAACTACTGCAAGTGCCAGCATTAATGCCGAAGCAATTGTTAACGCAACCTGTTTTGTTTTTTGTATAGCATCTTTTGATTTCTGTTCGGCTTGCTGCAATTGTTGTTTTTTTTCAAACTCATAAGTCATGATGAGTTCTGTTGACTTTTGCAAATTATTTTTGCTTCCCACCGAATCGCTAATCAAGGCAGATTTTTTAAACGCCTCCAGCGCTTTAGAATAGTTGCCAGTTTGTTCATAGCACTCAGATAATTCTTTATACCGCTCACCATAATCTGGTGTGTATATATCTCCGCTCTGGTTAGATGCTAAACCTTTTTCATAAAATGGTATTGCTTCTTTCCATTTTTTTTGCTGATACAATATTGAGCCTCTGTCACTGTAGGTCTGGTAAATATTTAATGGCTGACCTGAAGAATCTGCCATTGCAATGGCTTTATCAGATAATGTAAAAGCAGAATCCTGCCTGCCCGTATTAGCCAATGCAATTGCAGCCCTCGAAAGGCTGGAAGCTTGTATTCCATTGTCGCCTGTTTGTTCACCAAGCACAACAGCCTTCATCGCAAATTCATATGCAAGCGTCCATTTCTTTAAATCTATATACATAGATGCGAGATTGGAATAAGCATATAGCTCAACATTTTTGAGGTCATTCTTTTTCCCAAGTGCAGCCGCACCAAGATAATTTTTTTCGGCGCGAACAGAATCGTTTAAAATAGCATAAATAATTCCCATATTTACATAAGCATAAGCCTCGTCTATCTCATCTTTTTTGGCATCCGCAAGTTTTAATGTTTTTTGCAGATATGATAATGCCATGGGATAATTAGATTCTTGCTGATAAGAGATTCCAATATTAATATAGTCTGCAAGCAGAGATGATGTATCTCTTGTACGATCATCTATTTCAATTGCTTTTTCATAAAAATTAATAGCAGTATCATGCATGTTCTGTTCGCTGTAAAAAAAACCGTACGTTCCATATAAGTCTGCAAAGTCTGATGAATCTTCTGATGGTTTTATAAAATGTTCTAAATAGCTTAATTGTTCTTTGGCGGCTTTAAAATTTCCTTTAAAAATAAAATTACTTGCGAGTTCTCTTCTTACGTGCACTTCGCCTTCGTAATAATTAATTTTCCTGGCTTCTTTCAATGTTTGCAAACCCAAGGCTATGGCAGTATCGAGATTTGTGTTTGCAACGATGTCTATTTTTTTTACCTCCAGGTTAATTTTTGCAGTATCAGAAGTTGCCTTGCTGATAAGTTTATTTAAACTATCAATTTTTTCGTTTTGACCAAATACAAATGAAGCTGTTAAGATCATTAATACAGAAAATATTGCAGTTTTCATTTTGAGCATTACGGGATAAAAGTTGTAAGCATATTTGTTTTGGAATAGCAAAGTACAAATAACCATTTAAATTAAATCATTACAGCAATATTCAGGCAATTGCAACCCGGGATTTTATATAGGTGAAAAACAAATAGCTACAAATGAAAACGAATTTAGAGTTAGATATTGATGTTTAAACGGGCTAAATATTTCGGCTAATGTATAAACAATAGCGATGAAAAAACTATCGCATGATCAGTGAAGCATGCATTAGTATATTAAAAAGAATATAATAATTATTATAAAGTTTCATTTATTATGCAAAAAATAAAAGATGATTTATTAAAGTGATCAAAATTTAAATCAGAAGAACTATAAACCACATGGTTGACTCTTTTATCACCCAAATTGTATTCACTTATTTTTATTTTTTTCACGGGTTTTCGCAGCTTTTTTTGCAGCCTTCGAACGGTCTGAAGCAGTGCGCTGCTTAGATGCAGATTTTGCCTGTTTAGAAAGCGCTTTATGCGAAACTGTATTAGTTGGTTCTTTCTTTAAATCTTTTATTCTTGCTCTTGATCTTTTTTGCGAAACTGGCTTATGCGATTTTGCTTTTTCTTCATCCTGCTTTGCTTTCTTCTTTAATGCGGCACCGCCTTTTTTTGGCGTCGGAACTTTTACACCTGCACGGCGTGCTTCAGATAACCCTATTGCTATTGCCTGCTTTGCAGACCGCACACCATGTTTACCCTTTTTTACTTTTTCAATTTCATCGTGTACAAATTCGCCAGCCTGTGTACTGCCCGACTTACCTTCTTCTTTATCTTTCTTTGCTTTTTCAATTGTGCTTTTATCTGGCATAAAAAAGTTTTATAAATATGTTCCAACTTATATGCCATTATTATTGCACCCATCCATAAGTTTTAAGCACTTCAATTAAGCGCTCATCATTCACAGACATAGCAGGAATCCAATCACTAATTTTTTCGCGCGTCCACCAAAGCCCTTTTGCATTGCCTGGTTTAGCAAATGCATAACGATATAACACTGCTCGTATATATCGTGGCGGTTTACCGGGAAAAGGATTGCGGGCAAATAAACTAACAGCACCTGGATCATTATGAAGAAGTTTCCATTCAAGATTAAATGTCCATGGATATTCATCCGGGCTTGCCATAGAAGCAAACCACATTTGCCAATCCAAACGCAATTGATAAGGTGCTATTTGCGGCGGCATTTTATCAAGTGCAACCGGCAAACCTCTGTAGATATAAGGTTTCCAGTTGGCATTATCACTTGAATCGTTATCTGATGTTCCTTCAAATATCACATTCAAACGTTGTTCTCCAACAGTGCCAAAAGCACCATAAGTATTTACAAGATCAAGCGGATCGAATGATGTATTCATGATCTGATTTGAAGACAACATATTAACTACCGGGGCAATACTTAAAAACAGAACAACAACCGTAATAACCCATGCAGTTGTTTGCATTGGTTTTGATGGCTCTGCATTAGTTGCAGCAATTTCTGCTTTGCGAACGAGCCTGCGTGGAAGAAGCTTACTCAAAAAACCATCATCAAAACAAGCCAACGCAGGTATAATTGTTAGCCAGTTTAAAAATGAAAGATTACCGCTAAGAATAATATTGATCTGAAATAATACAATTATTACTCCTGCAATATGACGTGCAATTCTCGGCCAAAAAACAAACCACGGCGCCGCAAGCTCTGCAAGAAAATTAAACCAAACACCCATCTTTAAAATTGCACGCGGCAAAAAATGAAACCAACGGCTTAACGGACCAGGAATGGGTTGTGTTTCGAAATGATAATAAAGCGCCGTGCCATTAAGCCATGTCACATCCCAGCGCAGTTTAATTAATCCTGATCCTATCATAATACGAAATATCAGCCAGCGAAATAAAATGATGATTTGTATTGGTGGTGCATGCTTTGAGAACGGGCGCATATTAATAAGAGGGCAAAGAAAGATAGCGAGAAACCCTGTTTCTAAAAGCTGTATCTCCCATCCGTAACCATACCAATCCTGACCAATATGAACAAACGACATATACAGAAACCAGAGCACACCAAGCAACAATGCATTTGCATAACCTGCCGCAACAACGCATGAAAGCAAAAAACCAATCCATGCAACAGTTAAAAGTGCTGCATCAGAATGTACAAACCAAAAGATAGATGGTAGTCGTATAAAGCCCTCTGTTGGCCCGATTGCATCGCTTATTTGTTTTAGAAAGAGTCCAACAGGAAGTAATCCATCAGACCCGATTAAAGGAACAATTTCATTGATGGCAACAAGAAAAGCAACGGCATAAATTACGCCTAATAATCGCAGAATAATATAGCGCGTAAGCCAGTAAGTTTTAGGAAAGGCTTTTGTTTGAGCAAGTCTTCCGAATAGACTTTCCATTTGTTTTTTGCGTCAATTAATGTGCCTTATTAAAATATAACTAATGTAATCAACAATGCAGCAGCATTAATAAAAACTGATACTAAAAAACAATGCGTTTCAATCGTCTCCCTTTAATTTTTCTGAAACATTTATTAATGTGCGAAACATAGTCGGATCGTAACCTACAAGAAATGCAAGCATACTTACTATACCTGCGGCTTGTGTATATGTTTGGGCTGTTGGCGCAGAAAGTGCATTTGAGCTGGTAACAAAAACGCCTGCGAGAAAAGCAAAAAATACAAGTATGCCACGCAGCATTGAGCTAAAAGGATTTTCGCTCATGTATATGCGTGAGTTTGATCTATTGTGATTAGGCTGTTCATCCAAACCTAAAACTTTTTGTGCTTTTGTAATTACAAGTAAACTTGCACAACCGCCGGTAAATGCAGATACAAGACAGAGAATAGCAATATTAGAAGGTGTGAATGTAAGCATTGTCATGATAAATTTAAACCAGGTAAAATCAGTAGTAAGTGTATTCCTGTATTGCGAAGAATCAATCAGCATACCGGCGCTGAAAAGAACAATCCATGTAATCACACCGCAACTGCCAAGCAGGGCAATAATTAAATGATTATTGTGATGTGCCTTTTTTTTAGCAGCGAATGTCACCTTCTGTTTATTTTCAATTGCATCCGGTTCTGCCTTACCTGAAGGCACCACGGTAACTTTTAGTTCAGAGTCTTGCATAATATTATTATTTGCAGCCTGTGACTTTAGTCTTTATCGTATTTACTGCTTATTTAGTAACAGCAATCAAGTGAGTATGGTCTTTAGTTTTGCTTTATTCGATCATCATTTCACAGGCAAATGTTATCTCAAATATATGTAAGATATTATAGGTTGCAGGCTTTTATTGTAAAGTAATATTACGCTTATTATTTTGATGGTTTTAAAAATCCTTCCACATTCAACCAATCGCCAAAACGATCAATCCATGTATCGGTTGGAATATTTTGAACA
>JAICKT010000296.1 GCA_025927795.1 Parafilimonas sp.
ATTGCTGTCAATTTTTTGTAAACGCATTGCATTCTGATAAGTAAGAATGCCCAACACACCTTTCAGTTTTTGCGCAGCACTTGTATCAATATTTGTAATTGTTCCTTTTGTTATGGTGCTTTGCACAGTAACACCATGCGCAATATTTTTAATGTTCCATTCGGCGGCGTACGTTGCCTTGCCGGTTACTTTTAACGGACCATCCTTGCGGTCAACTGGTTTTCCAATTAAACTATCCATTATTACCTCCTATCGTTTGTAGTGCGCTGATGATTGTTTGCTTTGCGAGCTTTGGTTTGAATGCGTTGTATTGAAAAGTTTTTACATCTTTCAATGCAATATCTGCAGCCGCACTAAAATTATCTGCAGTTGCTTTTTTATTTATAAGTGATTGTTCGGCTTCTTTGCAACGCCACGGTTTTGTTCCAACGCCACCTAAAGCAATGCGCGCATTTTGAATAATTCCATCATTTATTTCCAATGCAACGGCTGCTGATGTTAACGCAAATTCATATGAATGTCTGTCGCGAACTTTTATATAAGTTGAATTAGATGCAAATGGCAATGCAGGAATTTCTACCGCTGTTATTAATTCACCAGGCTGTAAAACATTTTCTTTTTCAGGTGTATCGCCTGGCACTAAATGAAAATCTAAAAAGTTTATGGTGCGTTCACCATTTGCGCTTTCAATATGAATAATTGCATCAAGCGCAGCCATTGCCACACACATATCTGACGGATGTGTAGCAATGCATTTATCACTCGTTCCTAAAATTGCATGCATGCGATTATAACCTTTAATAGCAGAACAACCGGAGCCGGGTTCACGTTTATTACAAGGCATTGCAGTATCATAAAAATAGGAACAGCGTGTGCGTTGTAAAATATTGCCTGCAGTTGTTGCCATGTTTCTCAATTGCGGTGAAGCGCCCGCCAGTAAAGCTTTTGAGAGCATTGGAAATTTTTGCATGATGGTTTCATCATAAGCCAAATCGCTATTGCGCACTAATGCGCCGATTTTAATATTGCCATTTGGCAACGTTTCAATCTTTTTTAAATCAAGCGATGTAATATCAATAAGCTGTTGCGGCATTTCAATATTCATCTTCATTAAATCAATAAGATTTGTTCCGCCGCCAATAAATTTTGCATTACTATTTGAACCTATTGCAGTAATAGCTTCTTTATTTGTTTTTGCTTTGATGTATGTAAATGGATACATAGAATTTTTATTAAGCGTTTTGTTGCACTTCTTTTATTGCATCAAGAATATTTTGATATGCGCCGCAGCGGCAGATATTGCCACTCATTAATTCACGGATATCATCATCCGTTTTTGCGTGACCTTCTTTTAATAAACCAACCGCAGAGCATATTTGTCCCGGAGTACAATAACCACATTGAAAAGCATCGTGCTTTAAAAATGCTTCCTGCATGGGATGCATGTTATCCGGCGTGCCTAAACCTTCAATCGTTGTTACTTTAACACCATCACACATTGCAGCCAAATGCAAACATGAATTGATTCTTCTTCCATCAACCAATACAGTGCATGCACCACATTGCCCGCGGTCACACCCTTTTTTTGTTCCGGTTAAATGCATATTCTCGCGAAGTGCATCAAGCAGCGTTGTACGCGGGTCAATCTCTAAAGTTTTTTCTTTGCCGTTCACATTCATTGCAACAGTTAACATGCCGGGCGCAGGTGCAGACAACTTGTTGATTATTTTTTTCGTTGATGAAGTGGTGATGGTTATCGCTGCTGTGAACGCAGAGGTTTGCGCAATAAATTCTTTTCTTGTTATAATATCACAATCATTAACAAGAGTATCATTTTCGTTTTTGTTAGCCATGAAAATAAATATAGATTAAGAGACGGGAAAGAAAAAATACAGCAAAAAATATGCAATTAATGAATGTGCAACAGGTAACAAAGAAGCCAATCAAAAATTGATAAGCTTAAGTTGTTAGGACAGAATTCGAAAACTCTTTATATTGAATTAATTCACCGGTTGCTCACCGCTATTAGACGGCAAGAGCAATTGCAAAATATAGAATACCTGCATCTATCCAATAAGAAAAAATTAGAAGAAACTTTTTTGTAATCGTGTAAAAATTACAAGTCCGGATGAAAAAATAATGTTTGTTTCACTGATATTGTGCCAAAATAGGGTTGTATTAAATCAGCATTTGATTAAATACAACTTTTGTCTGTTTAATTTCGCATCAGTTTTAATAAGTTATCATATTATATGCATCGCAGTATTTACCCGGCAATTTTAGGATGGATCATTTTAGTAAGCTCCTGCAGCGCTACACATTCTATCGGTACAACAAAAAAATCATCAAATGATTATTATAGCTTTTATGATAATTCTGTTTTATCGGCAGACAATAATCCTGTGCTGCTGCCATACAACCGTTTTTTAAAACCTGCAGGCAGCGTTGTAAAATTTGGTGATGCCGGTTTGGAAAATCACAGTCTTGACTGCATTACAATTCCAGGCGAAAATGTAATGGCAACGGAAGACCGGTTTGGCTTAACCTTCATTAATATTACGAGTAAAAAAGTGTTGTATCACTTAACTTATAACAGCCGCTTAACGGAAAACAGTTTAATGAGCACCTATTCAGGTTTGAAGGTTGCTATCATCAATAATAAAAAATATATTTTTTGGGGTGCCGCTAATCTTGATATTCAAAAATCATACATTATACAGGCAGAATGGGATGGTAAAAAAGCAATGATAACAGATACTTTTTCTTTCGCTGCCATTCCGCCTTCAACACTTGCTTTACCAAATGATATTGCAATAAGAGAAGAAGATAATGAAAGCTGGTTGTATGTTGTGCTAAATGGAAATAATCAGCTTGAGAAAATAAGGTTGAGTAATAAAAAAATAGTTTGGACAGCAGAAACGGGCATGGCGCCGTTTGGTATTGTGCTGGTAAATGATAAGGCATACGTGACCAATTGGGGCGGACCAAAACCAACAGATACCACGCTTGAAACTGCCGGTATTCCGTACGGAAAAATTTATATTGATCATGCCACAGGAGCGTCTGCATTTGGCAGTGTTTCGGTGATTGATACAAAGAACGGAATTGTGATGAAAGAGATAAAAACCGGACTTCATCCTAATGCAATTATAGTTGATAAGCAAAAGAAATTTGTGTATGTATCAAATGGCAACAGTGATAATATCAGTGTTATCAATTGCAGTAATGATGTTGTTGCAGACACTGTTTCTGTAAAGCTGCAGCCTGACCAACAAATGCTGATTGGTGATTCTCCGAATGCACTTGCGCTGGATAGTTCCGGCAATACTTTATATGTAGCCAACGGAATGGATAATGCGCTTGCAGTGATTCATCTCGGAACAAATGTGTCGGCAACCGGTAACGGAAAAACATTTATTAAAGGATTTATTCCAACAGAGGCTTATCCATCAGGCATTACCATTTTTCAAAATAATTTATTGCTTGTTGCCAATCTTGAAGGCGAAGGGTCGAAGGTTGCTAACGATAACGTTTATAATGTTCATCTTCAACAGGCAACTGTTTCTATCATTCCAATTCCCGATCAAACATTACTTGACAATTATACAAAAGATGTTCAGCAATCAAACTTTTTATTCAGAACAAAAATTTCTGAATTATTACCAAGAGCAAACATGCAGCCGGTTCCTGTGCCGGAACGAATTGGTGAACCATCTGTGTTTAAACATGTGTTGTATATAATAAAAGAAAATAGAACCTACGACCAGATTTTAGGTGATATGAAAGAAGGAAACGGAATGGCTTCTTTATGCAGCTTTGGCGACAGCGTAACACCTAATGAACATACACTTGCGAGGAAATTTTTACTGCTTGATAATTATTATGTATCAGGAAAATCTTCTGCCGAAGGACATCAATGGACAGACGCGGCCATTACCACAGATTATGTTGAAAAAAATGTACGTGCCTGGTTCAGAAGTTATCCGCATGTACAAACAGATGCGTTGGTATATGATAAAAATGGTTTTATTTGGAATGATGCATTAGACCACGGTAAATCTGTGCGCATCTATGGAGAAGCATGTGTTCCTCTGTTTGATAAAAGCATGGAATGGAAAAATATTTACCAGTTGTACCTGGATGGAAAGCCATTCAATTTTAAAAATGTTACCACTATTTCAAGAGTACAGCCAATAATGTCCGATCGTTATCCCTGTTATGATGGTCATGCCATTGCAGACCAGTTAAGAGCAAAGGTTTTTATTGATGATCTGAATATGTATGAAAAATTACCGGGAGATCAGTTACCTGCATTAATGGTGATGGCACTCCCTGCAGATCATACAGCCGGTATGAGGCCGGGTTTTCCAACACCGCGTGCCATGGTTGCAGATAATGATCTTGCTTTAGGAAAAATTGTAGAAGCTATTTCAAAAAGCCGCTTTTGGGATTCCACTGTGATCTTTGTAACTGAAGATGATTCGCAGAGCGGATGGGATCATGTGTCTGCTTACAGAACCACCGGTTTTATTATCAGTGCTTATTCAGCTTTGCAAAAAACAATTCATACAAATTATAATCAAACCTGTGTTATAAGAACTATTGAACAAATATTAGGTATTCCGCCGATGAATATTATTGATGCCACTGCGTTGCCTATGTTTGATTGCTTCACCAATAAAAGGCAAAACGTTTCATATAATTATGTTGCCAACAAGATACCACTGGATGAAATGAATGAAGCGGTAACAGAATTAAGCGGTAAGGCAAAACAGTATGCGTTGGCTTCGTCACAACCGCAATATGATCATGTTGATGGCGGTGACGATAATTTATTGAACCGGATTATTTGGTACAGCACGATGAACAAAAAGCCTTATCCAAAACAAATGACTTTGCGTGTGAAGGGTGATGATGATTGATTATTGCTATAGACTAACTATAACTGCTAAAATCTCACATGCTTCGATGTGATAATTCCACCGTCTAAATACATTAATCCAAATTCTTTTTGAAAAATCAAAAATCTAAAACTATGCTTTTAACTGTGACAAAAAATGGAAGCATAAACCAACTTATTTTAATTCAGCCTTTTGTTTCGCATTGGAAAATATTTGTTGTAGTGTTCTTACAGGATAATAAATCTTTGTAAGCTTTCGCATCAATATGCTATCATAAGTTGTTTTACATTGAATTACCTGTAAGCTAAACGCACATCTAATAATATATAAGGCTGCCAGAATATGAACAGCATAGCAACCTTAAACCGAATTAACAAAACAAGATTGACATTGCAATCGATCTTTTTTTAATCTTCCGGTAAATAAAACTTTAAATGTATTACAACGGATTTCCGTTTTAAATAAAATCATTCATAAAAAATTTTTTTGGAAATAATAAATTTCATCTAATATTGTGAACCAGTATGTACCAGTTTACTAACTGCAATATGCTGGGTAAAAAATTTTCATAAACCAAATTGATTGTATGCGCTCAAAAAAGTTTAAACTAAGCTTTAATCTGCTTGTTATTCTGCTATTATTTTCATTAATAACATTTGGACAGAATACATTGTCTGGAAAAGTGTCAAATGAAAAGGGCGAAGGACTACCAGCGGTTACTGTAACTGCTAAGGGAACATCTTCTAATGCGCTTACAGATAACAACGGAAATTTTAGTCTTACCGTACCGCAAGGCGTAAAATCTATTATTGTAAGTTCAGTAGGTTTTTCTGATCAGGAAATTTCAATCGAAGGTAAAAGTA
>JAICKT010000270.1 GCA_025927795.1 Parafilimonas sp.
GATTGTGTTGAAAACTATCTATTATTTGCCGAAGCCTTGTTTGTGTTTCAGGCGAAAAACCCTGGCTAAATGATTGCTGAAATGATGTTAGCAATGTAAAAATCAGTATTATGATACTGTACTTAAAAAAGTAGATGTAAGATTTCATAAAGCAAAATTTAGATTAGTATTAAATTTTAAACCGTTACGAATCTAATATTACTCATAAACAAATAACAATACCTGTTTAACCTTTATATGTTTTGAATTGGCAATTATGTTTTTTGGTTTTGCAAAAAAATATGAAACATGCAAGTACAGAATAGTAAAGCAGAAAGTTTAAATATGATATGGGTTTAAAAAATCTTAAACCAGTTTTTTCTTTTCATCAATTTTTTCACGCAGGGTTTGAAAAAATAATTGCCGGTCTTTTTCGCCTATTTCACTTATAAGTGTTGATTTTTTTAGCAGCAGATGAATGGTTTCAAAAACATAATCAACAAAAACTTTATTGTCAGTCATTATATAATTAAGCACACTATGATTTATAAAAACGAGCTTCTTATCATTTATTTCAACAGCAACTGTATTATCTCCCAAAAGAAATTCATTAATAAAAACATTGTACTTAACACAATTGTGTGCATCATATTTTTTATAGGGAAATTTATATCCTGATTCTACCTGGTGTTCTATATGATTAACTAATTTTTCGAGGCATTCATAAATAATCAGCACATCATTTTTAGATTGAAAAATTTTTGTTTCGCGGTAAAAATCAATCTGGCGAAGTGTAGTGTTTATACAATCTAAATTCCATATTTCAGTAGAAGGAATAGACAGGTAAAGTTCTGCAACCTGTGAACCTAATTTATTAAACACATCAATGAAATCATCAATAAGAAATTTGCTTTTATTAAAGTGCGGATCATTAAGATTATAACGTTTCCAAAAATAGCATTTAAAGCAGGCGAGTTCAGGAAACATAAAATGTTGAAAAAGGGGAATGTCCTTATTCATGTAAAACATTTCATTATGCGCCGCTTCCCGTATTACACTTAACTGCGTTATCATTTGCTGCATATAATTTTCAAAACTGAAATTATCTCTGTTAATCATTTTGCCTCTAAAAACAATGCTTTCAGATTGTATGTTCATGAAATTATCCAGCGATATTTTGTAATGCGTAGCAAGTAATTGTATTTCATCAAGTGCAAGTGATTTTTCACCACGGATTCTTCTGTATGCACTGTCCTGGCTGATATTTAAAAGTTCAGCAACTTCATCTGCAAGCGATAAATGAGCGGGCAAATTTTGTTTTATTTGTCTGAAGAAATTTCCCTGTATGTCAGCAGGAGTCATAAGCAGCTATTTTAAGGTACGACTTACAATATATTATTTTTTTAGAAACACAGGAAATTAAAATTTTTGCGCAAACTGCGGTTATAGCTTATTAAAAAGCTGTTTGTCCGCAAATAATACTAAAACTATTTTCTGTATTGCGGTAACAGATTATGAACACACCAGGCATCGGCAGAGCTTTGATGTAATTTTTAATCAATTTAAATTATCGTTTATGAAAACCGGCGAACCTGCTTTTACGCTTATAAATGATACACGCAATAAAAATGAGTTAAAGGCTGATTTTTATATAATAGCAATACTTATCATCAATATTGCATTGCATCTTTTTTTATTCAGGATTTATAAAGTAACTATTCCTGAAAATATGCGTTTATTTAGCCACTCATTAATTTTATGGCTATCTGCCATTATACCATTCTTATTTGTATTACTGTTTCTAAACTGGCGCAGCAACACAACACGTAAGCAAAAACATCAAAAAAATGCCATTGAAAAAACAATACTTCAACTCGAAACAAAAGCACTGCGTGCACAAATGAATCCGCATTTTATTTTTAATTGCATGAATTCTATCAAGGCGATTATTCAAAATAACGAGCAGGAAAAAGCTGTTAATTATCTTACTGCTTTTTCAAAATTGATACGCACTATATTTCAAAATTCTGATAAAAAAGAAGTCAGCCTGTATGATGAAATTGAAACATGCAAATTATATGCGCAGTTAGAAAATATGCGCCTTGAAAATAAATTCGATTATAGATTTAATATAGATGAAAACATTGA
The DNA here is from genome assembly GCA_025927795.1 of Parafilimonas sp. Taxonomy (GTDB): domain Bacteria; phylum Bacteroidota; class Bacteroidia; order Chitinophagales; family Chitinophagaceae; genus Parafilimonas. Next base: position 2,128 of record JAICKT010000270.1, read on the forward strand.
CTTGAAATCTATAATGGTTCCTGCACTTATTCTTCAGCCTTTTATTGAAAATGCAATATGGCATGGTATAATGCCTTCCAAAAATATTGGTACAGTAACCATAACTATCCAAAAGAAAAATAAGATTATTGAATGTATAATAGATGATGATGGAATTGGAAGAATAGTTTCTGCAAAAAATAAATATAGAAATGGCGATACTGTACATGAATCAAAAGGATTGCATTTAACACAAACACGGCTTAATCTTGATAACGTTTTAAATGAACGGAATGCAACAATTAAAATAATTGATAAAATAAATGGCGAAGATGATTATGCAGGTACGAAAGTGATAATTGTATTTAAAGAAGAATAATTGAAATGTATTTCGCGATATATTACACTTAACATTTTAATTTGCGGGCAAGCGTTGCCGGAAAACAGGGTAATCTGTGAGTTCTAAAAATATTTTGCTAACATAAGAATCTTTAAAAATTTATTACTACACCTGCACTTAATAATTTCTTTGTCGATAATGTTGAGAGGCTTGTAGTACCTAACATTAGTTTTCCTTTTTTTTGATTGTGTTTTCCTGCAATTGAAAAGGGTATTGCTGCAACACACATTGATAAGCCGGTTACCATTAAGACCGAACCTGTATTCATTTGTGATCCTCCTTTGTCTGGATGCTGAAAGTCAAATCCGTTTGCAAAACCATGCAAGCCTATAGCTAATCCTGCTATAGTTGTAAGTGTACCACCTGCACCCAACACAATTGCTGTTGTTTTCTGGTTTTTAGCTTTTTTTAAATATGCTTCGGCAGCTAATTGGTTTTCAGTTTTTTTACTTTGAATGGTATCATATAATTGTTGCGCGATTAGTGCATTACTGCATGCAATGAGAGTAACTGCAAAAATTATTTTTTTCATAGCGAATAATTGAGAATACTAATCTATCACTGGTTGCGCCGTTCAATCAAGGCTGATTTGGTAGTTGGTATTTGGCAATTAATAATTGAATTTTAAAAAAGAGTTCACAACTATTTTTTATCAGGATATTTAGTCACATTGCAGTTTTACCAAATGAAACTGGTATTTTATTATTTCTCGTTACGAATTGATTAAAGAGTTCATAATTTTAAAAGATTAATGTTTGATTGATACCGAAAAAAAGCAATGATAAAATCACTGATTATAGACGATGAGCAACATTGTATTGATGCACTTAAAACTGATATTGATAAATATTGCGGCAATGTTGAGATTGCTGCAACATGCTCATCAGCCAAAGAAGGGATTCTGGCAATTAAAAAACATCAGCCCAGGCTGGTGTTTCTCGATGTGGAGATGCCATGGATGAATGGATTTGAGATGCTTGAAATGCTTGACCACATTGATTTCTGCATAATCTTCACAACGGCTTATGATAAGTTTGCAGCGAAAGCTTTTCGTATAAGTGCTGTTGACTATTTATTGAAGCCTATAGATGTAAATGATTTGAAGATTGCTGTAAAAAAAGCAGAAGAAAAAATTCTTGCATCAGAAGGCACTATTAATATTCAGAACCTGCTGCATAATTTAAGGCAACCTGCGCAACACCAAAAAATTGCTTTCCCTCAGCGTGAAGGCTACGAGTTTATACCCGCTGAAAATATTTTATATTGTAATGCAGAAGGCGCATATACTTTTATTCGTCTTATAGGAAATAAAAAGTTTTTAGTTTCTAAAACGCTGGGAGATATTGAGGAAATGCTGCCTGCTGATGTGTTTCAGCGCATTCATCATTCTACAATTGTAAACATGCAGCATATCACTAATCTTATCCGTTCTGATGGTGGTTATGTAATGCTTGATAATGGCGAAAAGCTTATGATATCGAAAGCAAAAAAAGAAATGCTGTTACAGAAATTGGGTTTAAAAAAAGATTAGCAATGCTGATATTTCCAGTTACGTGATTTGCCTTCTGCAATCCATTCAACAGCGGTTTCAATACGTTTTATTTTTGTTGGTTCTGTTTTCGCTTCAGTAATCCATTCAATATATTCCTTCTTTTTACCAGGTGTAAAGTTTTCGAAAACCGTATTTGCTTTTTTATTTTTCTTTAGTGCTGCTGCAAAGTCAACAGGCATTTTTAATTCTGTTGTTGCAGCTTTTTTTCTTGGCGGAAGTTTAATATCATCTTCATTAAGTTTTGCTGCCTCTTTTATATATGCAATTAAAGTTTTGTCTGATGGTAAATCTTTTAGAGAAGTTATACGGTCAAAGTTTCCCATTGCATGTCTTTCTGCAACCTGTAAAATTCCTTCAGGGTCTTTCATCAGTTTTGCTTTCCAGAATGTAAAACTGCAATGCTCTTTAAACGCAGCCATCGCACATAGCACACTTTCCTTATAATCAAAAAAAGGCATTCCCCATTTTATAGTTTCTTCAGCATCAGGACAAGCTTTGTGCACGAGTTCTCTTAAATGTTTTAAAATCGGTTTCGCAAAATCCGCTTTCTTTTCTATGTAAGCATCAATGCGTTTATCAGTTGTTGGCATTAGCAATTAATTTATAAATAAAAATACACCTTTGCAAGAAAATATAAAGCGGAACGTTATAATAATATAATTGATATTCAATTTAAGTAATAAATAAATTTTAACCTATGAAGTGCAGCGCAGGATTTTTATTTTTTATTTTGATGTTTTTCATCAGCCCTTTATTCAGCCAGTGCAAAACTTACCAGTTAGATGCAAAACACGATACAATTAATTGTACAGATTTACAAAATCATAAGCAAGGTTATTGGTATACAAAAGTCGTAAACAATCATGGTGAACCTGGTTACCAGGAGTCAGGTTTTTATAAAGATGATAAAAAAGAAGGAACGTGGACGCGCTTAAATTTAATCGGTGATACAATTGCAGAAGAAAATTATAAATGGGGTTGCAAGAATGGTGTACAACGATATTATAATTTAATGGGTTTAATTCGTGAAGAAAGCTGGAAAGCAACTAACCCGGAGAACCCTTACGATACAGTGCGTGTTTATGATCTTAATATTCCTGATAAATATGATTTGAAAGTTGTGAGGGTGGATGCTGCTTCTGTAAAGCATGGTACATGGACATACTATGATCCTGAACGGGGAGCGATTACGAAAACAGAAGAATATGTAATTGATAAACTGGTTAGCAATAAAAAATCTTTAGCTACTCTGAATGACTCAATGAATGCCTTGAAAAAACTTCCTGCAGATTCTATTTCTGCAGCCAATAAAAATAAACCTCCTGAAGTATTGGAGTACGAAAAAAATCATTCAAAGAAAAAGAAATATAAAGTGCGCGATGGCGCAACAGGTGTTGATTAATCGTTATCGGTTTTAAGTTCTTGCTCCTGCGGTTTATGTACCATAATTTTATCAATGCGGTTATTATCCATATCTACAATTTCAAATTTGAAACCGTGCCACTCAAGTGTATCGCCTGTTTGCGGTATGCGTTCCAGTTCATTTAAAATAAAACCTGCCAGCGTATCAAACTGCTGCTCATCTTCATCAAGATAATCGGTGTGATTGAAATAACTTAAAAAATTGTAAAAAGGAATTTGCGCATCTATTAAATAACTTCCATCTTCACGCTCTGCAATTTCATATAATTCTTCATCAAGATGTGGCACTTCTCCAACCAATGCATCAAGAATATCGTTTAATGTTACCATGCCTTGCAGCGTTCCATACTCATCAACAATAAAAGCAGAATGCGATTTTAATTCTTTAAATCTTTCAAGCAATTTGTAGGCAGAATTGTTTTCGGGCACATATAAAGCCTGTGTCATTGCATCTTTCAATGGCGTTTTAGACTTAGCTTTTATAATATTTTTTATGGATACGATTCCTTTTATGTTATCAATATTACCATCGCAAACCGGGTAAACTGTGTGCAATTTTTCATCGGGTAACTTATTAATATCATCAACGGTCATGTTTATATCAAGCCAGATTATATCGCTGCGGTGCGTCATCAGTGA
>JAICKT010000509.1 GCA_025927795.1 Parafilimonas sp.
AAACAGGTTATGAATGCTGGAACCTTCCGCAGTATGCCATGCAGCAATCAATATTGTATAATCCGGTTCATGGAGATATGCGCAGAGAATATCCGCGCATCAGGGAAAGCATTATAAACAGCGAAGATTTTCATCGCCTGTTAATTCATTATGCATCTTTTTTTGGATGGAGTGATGCAATTGTTTTGGTTCAGTTTCAACGCGTAGATTGTTTTGCAAACAGAATCGGGCAACCAACAGTCGAAGGTTTTCACCAGGATGGTAACCGGCATGTGGGAATGCTAATTGTAAACAGAAATAATATTACCAATGATTCAGGTATAAGCCAATACGTAATGGATGATAATGGTAAAAAAACAGATGAATTAATTTTCAATTCAGTAATACCACCGGGTACATTGATTTACTGGAATGATAAACGTGTATGGCATTATGGAACTGATATTAAAGTAGCAGATGTAAATGCAAATGGTGGCAGAGGCACAAGAGACATTATTATTATGAGCGCTAAAACACCGCCGGCAAATATGCCTATGGGTCCGGTTAAACTTCAATCCGAATAAATAAGAAATAATTTAGTGCATCTTTAAAAATTATTTCCTGGCAATTAAAGATCAGATACTTTACGGAACAGTATAAAGTTTATCAGCTTTCTTTAGTTTTGAGAAAACAATTTATAATTGAATCGCAGAAACTTTATTCAACTCACAGGGGCATCTCTTGCCTCGTTGCTTATTTCAGATTTTGTAAAAGCTGAAGGAAAAAAAATAAGTGTCATACAAATGCCTGATGAAATAAAAATTCGTTCAGGGGATGTTGATTTCTTATTGCAATCACCTGATAAGCAAACATGGAATTTCAGAGATGTTATTGTTAAACTGAAGAATACAAAAGATGCAGTTGCTGTGTTTGTTCATTCACCAACACTTGCATTACAGGAAGTGCAAATGTTATGGAAAATTCCTGCAATAAAAAATGCTATTGTTTTAGGCGATGCTTATGAACGAACTTATGGCGATATAAGCTGGCGACAAATTAATGCAACCAAAAAATTACCATGGTATTGTGTTGAGCATGATGAAAACAACACAATTTGTTTTGGTGTAAAAACAGGTTGCAGTGCTATTTGTTACTGGCGTATTGCTGATAATAATTTACAATTAAATCTTGATACAAGAAGCGGAGGCAGCGGTGTGCAACTCGGCGGCAGAATGTTGAATGCTGTTGAAATTGTTACCACAAAAAACGAAGGCAATGAAAATGCATTTACAACCCTTCGTCGTTTCTGTAAGCAAATGTGTGATAAGCCAAGACCTGTTACACAACCTGTTTATGGTATTAATGATTGGTATTTTGCGTATGGAAATAATTCTGCTGATTTAATTCTGCAACATACATCGCTGCTTGCACCATTAGTAACCAATTCATCTAACAAACCTTTTTCTGTTATTGATGATGGGTGGGAAAACGGAACTGATTTTTCCAGACCAAATGAAAAATTTCCTGACATGCCAAAACTTGTTGGTGAAATAAAGAAACTTGGTATGCGTCCAGGCCTTTGGACAAGACCTTTATTAGCAAAACCCAGTGAAAGCAAAAAAGTATTAGCGCCAAATTTTCAAAATGATAATAAAGATGGAGCAACACTCGATCCGACTATTGAAGAAAATATTCAACGCATAAAAAATAATATTACGTTGTATAAGCAATGGGGATTTGAAATGGTGAAGCATGATTATACAACGTTTGATATTTTCAGTAAGTGGGGGTTTGAAATGAATGATAAAATGACCGAGCCGGGCTGGCATTTTAATGATACATCAAAAACAAATGCAGAAATAATTTTGTATTTATATAAATCAATTCGTGATGCGGCCGGAGATATGTATTTAATTGGCTGCAACACCATCAGTCATTTATCTGCTGGTGTATTTGAACTGAATCGCATTGGTGATGATACAAGCGGAAAGGAATGGAGCCGCACCAAAAAGATGGGTGTGAATACAATGGGTTTTAGAATAGTGCAGCACAATATTTTTTATGAAGCCGATGGTGATTGTGTTGGATTAACAACAGCCATTCCGTGGGAGAAAAATAAACAATGGATGCAGTTACTTGCACAAAGCAGCGCACCGTTATTTATATCAGCGCAACCTGAAGCTGTTGGTGCTGAACAAAAAGATTTTATTAAACAATGTTTTGCTGATGCATCAAAACCGCAACCAATTGGTGAGCCGTTGGATTGGTTAGATAACCCGTTCCCTTCAAAATGGAAATTGGATAACAAGATTGTTGACTTCAACTGGGATTAAAAATGCGTTTATTATTCATCGTCTTTATACTCTTTTCATTCATACATCTTCATGCACAAAATGATTTACCAGTTTATAATAACACCGGCGAAAAAAATTACAACGGAGATTGGCTGGTAACGCCTGTTACCATTAAAGCAGGTGTTTATAAAAGCTACGATGCAAAAAATATTATATTATATAATGGTTTAGTAAAAAGAGTTTTTCGCGTTGAACCAAATGTTGCTTGTATTGATTATGAAAACATTAGTAATGGTCAGCAATTGTTACGTGCAATAAAGCCAGAAGCAGAAATTACAATTGATGGAATAAATTATAATGTTGGCGGATTATACGGTCAAACAGAAAACGCATATTTATTGCCGCGATGGTTAAACAATTTTACTACACACGATAGTGATTTTCATTTTACATCTTTTACTGTAAATAATCTTCAACCATATATTAACTGGAAGCCAAAAGGCTGGGCATTAAATAAACAAGAACCAACGGGTAAGATTATTTCATTTAATTATACTTCTTCAATTGCTGCTTTAAAGAATGTTTTTATAAAAGTGAATTATGAAATATATGATGGTC
>JAICKT010000131.1 GCA_025927795.1 Parafilimonas sp.
ATTAATGATAGCAATTATTATCGCCGGCATTGTTATAAGAACCAAAAGAATTAAGCAGTTGCAAAACATGCGCAACAGCATTGCAGATGATTTGCATGATGATATCGGCTCAGCATTAAGCAGCATTAATATTATGAGCGAACTGGCGAAAAGTGAACCGCCGAAAGCCAAATACCTGTTGACTTCTATTGGAGAAAGCACAACCATTATACAGGAAAATATGAGTGATATTGTGTGGACGATTAAAGCAGGCAATGACCGTTTTGAAAATGTGTTGCAACGTATGAACCAGTTTGCTTTTGAAATACTTGATGCAAAAAATATAACCCTTGATTTTAAAAGTGATACATCACTTGCTGCGATGCGCTTAAGTATGGAACAGCGCAAAAATTTTTATTTATTTTTTAAAGAAGTAATAAATAATACGGCAAAACATTCAGGTGCGAAAAATGTATTTGTATGCATTTCACAAAAAGAACATTATATAGAAATGATTATAAAAGATGACGGTAATGGCTTTAATACTGCAAATGAATTTAATGGAAACGGAATGAGCAGTTTAAAAAAACGTGCATCAGAATTAAATGCGCAGTTTAATATTACATCACAAATAAATACCGGAACAAGAGTGCAGCTTAAATTTAAAATCCATAAAATATATTGATTCTTTCAGAGCCCGGAAAAAATTTTAGCCCTGCCTGCAAAAGGCAAATTTATAAAGCAGTTGCTTCAGCATATACTATTAGTGATACAATGAGCTCCTATATTGTTTGCGGTAAAATCACCAGTTCAGGTGATTGACTGCTGTTAACACTCACGCTAATTTTACACCGTACATATATACATCATCATGAAACAATTTTTCCTTTTATTTATAACGATACTTTTTTGCATCGCATCATTTGCACAAAATACCGAAGACACTGCTGATGGAAGATTTCATGATGACCTGCTCAATCATCTTGTTGGCAAATGGAATGTTACAGCAATAGCACATGGATTCCCCACTACTTCTGTTATAAATGTTAAATGGATACTGAGTCATCAACTGCTGGAATTTCATTTAACCGGCAATGATACCATCCCATGGATAGGTATGCCGATGGAGTTTGAATATTTTATCGGGTATAATCACCCGCGTAAAAGATATATCATTCATGGTGTAAGTGTATTTGGTTATGACGAGGACGAAGGCTTTTGGTATGCTTACCGTAACGGCAACGAAATTAAAATATTCCAAACAGCAAATATTACTGCACATTCAGACACGCTTAATATTCAAACATTAACATGGGAACCAATATCCAACTCGTGGCACATTCAATCCAGACCACAAATTGCAGGAAAGGAGGGTGAAATTTTTCTTGATATGAAACTTACTGCAGTAAAACAATAGCAGCAAAATTTTTCATGTATATATTAAGCGCTTAAAATGAAACACACTTACTTTTTAATCATTGCAGCATTTATTACAACTGCAGCATTTGCACAAAATACTGAAGACACTGCAGATGGACGTTTTCACGATGACCTTCTCAATCATCTTGTTGGCAAATGGAATGTTACGGCAACAGCGCATGATGAAAAATTCACATTACACTTAGAGGCTGACTGGGTTATGAACCATCAATATCTGCATATTCACTTTAAAAGCCATGAAGTAGTTCCATGGTTGAAAGTACCATTTGAGGGGGAATTCTTTTTTGGATATAACCAGGAGAACAAACGCTATACAGTTCATGAAATGACTGTACATGGCGACGATGGACCGTACGAAGGTTTTTGTTATGCTTATAAAACAGGTAATGAATTTAAATTAATGAAAAAACATGCCGGCTCAGACGATATAACTGTACAACGGTTCACCTGGGAACCACAGTCAAAATCATGGGATATTAACATGCATGTGTTGGTAAACGGAAAAGAAGGAGAGTCTTTGGTAGACATGAAGTTGGTCACTTCAAAAAATTAGCAAAGCAAAAAAAGCATAATAAAACATAGCAGCCGGGTAAAATTTTATCAATAAATTTATACGTGAAACCAGCAGTCAAAACAATATGCCTCTTCTTCTTCCTCGTGCTGCTGTCCTGTTTTGCATATACTCAAACTTCATGGATTGATTCCATGACAAAAGCTGTTGTTAAACAAAAAGAAGATACCAATAAAATATGGGCACTCAGAAACATAAGTGACTATTATGCATTTAACGCTCCAGATTCCGGAATAATGTATGCAAAACAGGCTTTAGCCCTTGCAGAAAAGTTACAATTCGATAAAGGGATATTCTGGTCAATTCAATCATTAGACCACTCATTATATATAACAGGTAATTATACATTAGAACTTGATTTTGCACTCAGAGCTCTTCCTCTTGCTAAAAAATTAAATGACAATTATGCACTTGGCTGGAGTAACGGTATGCTCGCAGACAGTTATCTAAATCTCGGTGATTATAACACTGCCATGCCATACATACGTGTGATTTTAAAAAATATAGAACATTATTATCCAGATGAATTGTTTTCAGGCTATGCAGTAATAGTATCAGTTTATGTTGGGCTGCATAAGTATGATTCGGCATTGATATGTGCTAAAAAAAGTCTTGTACTACTTAAAGCTGATTCAATGCTTTATAATGGCAACAGCGATGACAGTAAATACGGAAAGGGACAGGTATATCTTTATTTGGGTGAAGCTTTTGAAGCAACTGCTAATTATGATTCAGCTTTATTTTATTACCGGTTAAGTATTCCTCTCAGCAATGATATCCAAACAAAAATATTTAAGATTGACGCATGGAATGGCATAGCAAAATCTTTTAAAGAAAAGGCGTATTCTGATTCTGCAATCTGGTATGCAAAAAAAGTTTTAGCTGATAAAATAACCAATTCTTACCCTGCAGGAAAATCGAAAGCCGCTAACCTGCTGGCAGATATTTATCAGGCGAACAACAATACCGACAGCAGCTTAAAATATTTACGCATAGTAGTTAATTTGAAAGACAGCATTTACAATCGTGAAAAAACTACTGCGTTTCAAAACAGCCTGCTTAAAGAAAAAGAAAAACAAAATGCAATAGAGGCAGCCACATCCAAATTGCAAAATCAGTACAGGATGTATTTGTTGATTGCGTTGTTTGTTATTGCTATCGTTACTACAGTCATCGTAGTACGAAACAGGAGAATTAAACAACTGCAAAAAATGCGCAACAGCATTGCAGATGATTTGCATGATGATATTGGTTCTGCATTAAGCAGCATTAATATCATGAGTGAACTGGCAAAACAAAAATCGCCGGAAGCCGCGCCACTGCTGTCTTCTATTGGTGAAAGCACAAACTCGATACAGGAAAACATGAGTGATATTATTTGGGCTGTTAATCCTAAAAATGACCGTCTTGAAAATGTAGTGCAGCGCATGAACCTGTTTGCATCTGAAATACTGGAAGCAAAAAATATAGCGCTTGATTTTGCAGATACAACATTGTTGGCTGCACTTAAATTAACGATGGAGCAGCGTAAAAACTTTTATTTATTTTTTAAAGAAGCTATTAACAATGCAGCAAAATATTCTGACGCGAAAAAAGTAGAAGTATGCATTGTTCAAAAAGACCATAGCATTGAAATGAATATAAACGATGATGGAAAAGGTTTTGATACTGCTAAAATTTTTAATGGCAATGGAATGAGCAGTTTAAAAAAACGAGCCGCCGAATTGAATGGTGATTTTAAAATTACATCCTGCATTAATAAGGGAACTGATGTGCAGCTTAAATTTAAAATCACATAAACCGGTGATGTGTCATCAATCATAAGAATCTTTCTTTATTCAAATGCATAACCACACATGGAAATAAAAGTAGCCATATTTGAAGACAACAAAAAGCTTCGGGAAAGCCTGGAGCAACTCGTTAATAATGCAGAAGACATGTATTGTTGCGGAGCGTTTCCTGATGCTAATAAACTGATGCGTAATATGCAGATGGCTAACCCTGATGTGGTGATGATGGATATAAACATGCCTGGCATTTCAGGCATCGAAGCAGTGCAGCAAATCAAAGAAAAATATCCTGACGTGCAGATATTAATGCAAACGGTGTTTGAAGAAAACGATAAAATATTTGCGGCGATTTGTGCAGGCGCCTCCGGTTATATGCTGAAGAAAACAGCGCCGCAAAAAATGATTGAAGCGATACGCGAAACTTATAATGGTGCCGCGCCTATGACAGCTTCAGTTGCAGTGAAAGTGCTGCAAATGTTCAGGTCGCAATCTTCCAACGACAAAAAAGAATACATAGATTTATCAGACCGAGAAAAAGAAATACTGGCTTTACTTGTAAAAGGTAAATCGTACAAAACCATTGCTGCCGAATGTTTCGTTTCTGTTGACACGGTGAAAACGCATGTGCGGCATATTTATGAGAAGCTGCATGTGCATTCTAAAAGTGAAGCGGTGGCAAAAGCTATTCATCAAAAGCTTGTATAGTGCAGGATTGATTATATATCACTGGTCACATTTCTCTGCATGCTTTTGGTCAGCAAAATCATGTATTAAGTGATTTACTGGCGTAATCATCCCAATTTATTACGTCATCAGTCTTTTTATAAAATCATCTTTACGTCTTGTAGAAACTTCAACTTCAGCACCGTCTTTCATAGTTACAAAACCGCCTTTGCCTTTATTATAAGAATTTATGTAAGCAAGATTTATTAAGTGCGAATTATGTACACGGTAAAAATTATAATCTTTTAAAAGCTCTTCAAATTCTTTAAGTGTTTTTGCAACAAGCAGCTTTTGTTTATCTTTTAAAAATAGTGTTGTATAATTTATGTTGCTTTCACAGCGTATGATATCATCTGTCTGCAATAAAACGAAACCTGTAAGAACAGGCACACAAATTCTTTTTGAAGCACTCTTTATATTTTTCAGGTTGTGAAATAACGCATCAAACTTTTGCGACATTTCTTTTTGCGAAAATTTTTCATTCAGCTTTTTTATTGATGCCTGCAATTCATCTGTATTAACCGGCTTTAATAAATAATCAATAGCACTGAACTTAAACGCCTGCACAGCATACTTATCATAAGCCGTAGTAAAAATTACTTCGAAATTTATTTCAGGAACTTGTTTTAAAAAATCGAATCCCGTTTTATCTTTTATTTCAACATCAAGAAATACTAAATCTGGTTTAACTTTTTTTACTGCTGTTAAACCATCTTCTACAGATTGAAATGAACCGAATAATTGTACACTATCACTGCAATAATTTGTAAGCAGGTTTTCAAGCCTGTTTATACAATGTTGTTCATCATCTATAATTAACGTTTTAGTCATATTTATTTAAAAGCTTACTTCAAGCGGTAATTTTACTTCTGCTCTTACACCATTTTCTCTGCTTATAATATTTACAGAAGCATTTGCATTTTTGGTTTTATTAAGTATATCAATTCTCGCTCTAGTAATTTTCATACCTAATGATTTTTTTCCCTCCGCAATAATTTTTGATTCTTTTATTCCTTTACCATCATCTTCAACTATACAATTTATCATGTTGCCATCTTTTTGTATGAAGATTTTTATTTCTCCGCGTCCATCTTTTTTTGCAATACCATGCCAGATGCTGTTTTCAACAAATGGTTGTAAAATAAGCGGAGGAATTAATGTATTCTCTTCATCAATACTGTCATCCACTATAATTTGATAACTGAATTTATTTTTAAGACGAAAACATTCTAATTGCATATAGAGTTCCAGCGCTTTCAAATCATCTGCCAGTGCTATTTCTTTTTGTTCTGAATTCTCTAATACCATACGCATAAGCTTTGCAAACTTTGCAGTGAAATCAGATGCGGTTTCCGTTTGATGTTTATCAATATAATCTGCGATGGAGTTTAAGGAATTAAAAATAAAATGCGGATTCATTTGTGCACGCAGCGCCTTCATCTCTGTTTCAACAACCTGTGTTTTAAAATCAGCCTCACTTTTTTGTACTAAGGCATCTTTTCGTTTTTTATAAAAAATAAAACTAATAACAATTGCAGAAAGCAAAATTAAACCGGTAATTATAGAAATGTTTTTTATAAGTTTTTGCTTTGATATTTCCTGCGATGCGAGCAATTGCTTTTTATCGTTCAGCGTTTTTATTGCAGCTTCTCTTTTATCAAAATCATATTGCATTTCAAGACGGGTGATTGCTTTTTTCTGGTCATCATTAAAAATAGTATCACGCAAGGCGATTGACTGCTTATAAACATTTAATGCATTTGAAAAAGCTGATTGCTTCTCATAGGTTGAACTAATGTCTTCCAGTATTTGAGCCGTTAATAAATATGATTTTGTTTCTTTTGCTAATTGCAATGCCTGTTGCTGGTAATTTAAAGCGGCTGCATAACGGCTTGATGGTTTAATTTTCAGCGTGATTAAAAAAGATTCGGGGCAATCTGCCATAAGCTTGGCTTTTTCGTTTAATAGAGAAGCAACATTATATTTATCAGTAAGCACTTCATAAATTTTAAGCGCATCATTCATGTTTTTATAAGCCAGCGTATAATTTTTTAGCTTGTTATAAGCAGTTGCAATATTCACAAAATTTCCTGCAATATCTCTTTCATCTTTTATTTCCTCGTTTAACTGTAATGCTTTTTTATAATATTCAAGCGCTTTATCAGCATTGTTTGCATCATCATACAAAACACCAATATGTTCGTAATCATGCGCAAGATTTGTTTTGTTTTGAATTTGTTCATCAATATCCAAAGCTCTTTGATAATACATAAATGCTTTTGCTGAATCGAAAAGTGCATGATACGTCATTCCGATGTTTGATAAAACCATCGCTTCATTTGCTTTTAAATTTAATTGCTGATAAATATTAAGTGCATGCATAAAATTTTTTAATGCTGATGAATAATCATCAAGCCGCATATAATTATCTGCAATACTGTTGTAGGTATCCGCTTCATCTGAAACAAGATTGAGCTGTTTATATAATTCAAGTGCTTTCAGTTCATAACTGATTGCCATAACATAATTGCCAATATCAAAATAAACATAAGCCATATTGAAGTATGCATTTGCCGCGCCTTTTTTATAGTTTTCCGTTAAATGAATATTTACAGCAATTCTGTATAATGATAAAGCCTCGGAATCTTTTCCAAGTTTGTGAAAATTGGTTGCTTTGTTTGAATATGCTCCGGCGAGTTTGATATTGCTATGTAATTTTTTTGCCAACTCAATTGCTGCATCTGCAGCTTCAACTCCTTTATTTGGTTCTGTGAAACTATATTGATATGCAAGTTTTTTCAGTAAAAAATATCGAACGGTATCTTCTTCATGATGCGCGTTTAATTCTTTTAATACAGAGTCAATTTCATTTTGGCTGAAACATGGCACTGTAATAACCAAAACAAAAATAGCAGTCAGCAGTTTTATCATACCATAAATTTAATAAAACAAAACTGTAATCAGCTTTCAACTGATTCGCAGCAAATAATAAATCGCGTTCTGCAAATAATAAATCAGCCTTTAAAGAGCAGTCTTTTGTAAATAGGTTTATGCAATCAAAATTTAAATCTGTTACCATGAACTTTCAAACAATGAACAACCAGCGGAAACTTATTTTAATTTCTGCTGCAATAGGAATCATTTCTATTTTCCTGCCATGGTTTTCTGCCGGCGCATTTGGTTTTAGTGTGCACATAAACGGCTTTCATGGCTGGGGCATTTTAGCTTTCTTAGCCTTTGTGGCATCAATAATTATTGCATTGATGGGAACGCAAACAGAAGCGCTCGATAAATCAATGTGGTTTGCTGCAATTATTTGTGGTGCTGTTGCATTACTTTCTGTTGTTATTACAATGTTGTCTTCAAGTGGTGGCTTTGGATTTGTAAGCCCGGGTTTTGGATTCGGCATCTGGCTGGCATTGGCTGCAGCAATTGGTGTTTTAATTTTTGCATGGATATTTAAAAACCCTGCACACGATTTTAAAAGTGGATTCGAGAGTTTGAAGAAAACTGTTTCCACACCTTCATCTTCTTTATCCAACACACCACCTCCGACAAGCGCAGATAAGATTGCGGAATTAGAACGATTAAGCAAGCTAAAAGAAAACGGAAGTATCACTGATGCAGAGTTTCAACAGTTAAAATCAAAACTTATTTAATTCTAAAATTACTTTTTATGAAATAAGTCCTGCTTTTCGCATGACGGATTTCATACAGCAAAAATATTCACATGAAAACGATAATCATTTCCTGTTTAACTTTTATTCTATTTTCTTTTTGCAGTTGCAAAAGCAAACCTTCTCAGGAAGATATTTCTAAAAAAATCCTGCTTGAATATGTATGCCCTGAAAACGCAAAAGTGAACGACTTAAAAATTATAGATAAAAAAGAAACACAAAGCATTTTTGGTTTGCCTGCATTACAATATACTGTTTCTGGAGTAGTTGAATGGGCTAATGGCTGCGATGAAGCTTTTGGAAATTTACCTGCCGGTTATAAAGAAGCGTTTGACCGCAAAACGGTAATACTTGTAAAAAGCGATAATGGCTGGCAATAATTTTTATTTATAAAACATCAACTAATAAAATTATAAATCATGAAAAAAAATCTCGTACTCTTTACAGTAATAATTTTTACTGTTTTTAATGTTCAGGTTGCCAGTGCGAAAATCTGGCGTGTGAACAGTAACTCAAACTATAACGGAACAAGTTTATGGGGCAATAATTTTGGAGGCACATCTGCCTACCCGGTTTTTGCGCAGCTTACCGATGCAAACAGTTCTAATCTTGTTTCCGGCGGTGACACTTTATATGTTGAAGGCTCTCCTGTAACTTATGGTAACGTAACCTTCACTAAAAAATTAATCATAATTGGTCCTGGATATTTTTTAACTGAAAATCCAAAAGTTTCAAATGATGTTCTTTCTGCAAATGTTAGCCAGGTTGTTTTTAGTACAGGCTCAGAAGGCTCACAGTTGCTTGGAGTTAATGATATTTCTGTGTATGGTATTTCTATAAATGTAAGCAACATACTTATAAAAAGATGTAAGATTGATTACTCAATTGGCGTGAGCTATAATATATCGGATATTTCAGTAGTTCAGAATTTTTTTACCAATATTAATAACAATAATACAAGTGCAATTGGCGTAAGCCCTTACGGTTTTCCTGCAAATTTTGTATTTGATAATAATATTTCTAAAAGAACATTATTGCTTAATTACAGCACCACTACTTATACTGCACAGGAATGTAATCACAATGTATTCGATTGCCCTTCAATCAGCGGTAAGCCATCCATTCAACTAAATACAGGTTCGTTTAAAAACAATATTTTAAAAACGGCTACAGCAACTGTAAGCATTAACGGCGGCACAAATCAAAATGTATCGTATAATATCAGCGCTTCATCTACCGGGCAGTTTGGTACTGCAAACAATAATAAAGTTGTTGCAGATATGAGTACACTCTTCGTTTCGTCAGGAACCAGTGATGGAATTTATAAACTTAAGCCGGGTTCTGCTGGCAGTAATAATGCATCTGACGGCACTGACAGAGGTGCTTTTGGCGGAACATCATCAACAGACAGATATACGCTTTCAGGTTTAGCTCCAATTCCAGTTATTTATTCGCTTACAACTTCCGGTGATGCAACACCTGCAAATGGTTTATCTGTAACGATAAGTGCGAAAACCATTAAATAAAGACATGTGGAATGAAGATTACCTGTAATTCAACCAGGTAATTATATGGCACTTTGAAAAACAAAAGATACTCACATGAAAACATTTATAATTCTTATTTCTGTTCTTTGTTTTAGTTGTTTAGTGCATGCGCAAACTTTAAAACAGGCAGAATATTTTATTGACAAGGATAAAGGGTTTGGAAAAAATAAAAAATTAAATCTTGTTTCTTCTGCAGACAGCAGTTATCAGTTTAAGATTAATTTATCTGGCATCAGTATTGGTCAGCACAAACTTTATATCCGAACAAAAGATAATAAGGGCAAGTGGAGTGAGACAGTAAGAGAAAATATTGATGTTGTTATTTCTTCAGCTTTACCTCTCATAACAGCAGGAGAATATTTCTTTGATGTTGACCCGGGTTATGGCAAAGCTGATAAGATTGTAATTTCTAACAAAGACACTGTTACGCTCCAAAACTTTACAGCCGCAGTTTCTAATCTCAAAGAAGGATTTCATAAACTATACATAAGAATAAAAGATAATGAAAATAGCTGGGGTATTACTTTAAGAGAAAATACAGAAGTAATAAGAACTGCAGAACCTGCAAAGATTATTGCAGCAGAATATTTCTTTACCAATGATCCCGGGTTTAGAAAAGCAACTACAAAAACGTTCTCTAAAATTTCGGCTGATAGTACATTTAAGTTTAAGATCGCCTATAATAAAATACCTTCTGATGCAGACACATTATTTATAAGAACAGAAGATAGTCTTGGCAAATGGTCGTTAACAAAAATTGCATTGTTTAATGTTCAAGCCCTGGTAAAAGAAGCCGTTGCTTCAGATGCAAAAACTAACACAGACAGTTATCAACTGACGGTTTTTCCAAATCCCGCAACTAATATGTTGAATTATAATTTTAAAGGCGTAAAAAATAATGCAACGATTACCATTTTAAATTCAAATGGAATAGTTGTAAAAAGATATAAGTCTTCTGCCGGTGAAACAGGACAAATTAATATAAGCAGTCTCGCAGCAGGTGTTTATGTATTACAGGTAGATGATGGTATAAAAAAACAAACAATACAATTTATCAAACAATAAGAATTCCCGTTTTGCATAAAGCCTGCAATTAAAGCAGGCTCTTATGCAACAATCATAAACAAAAGAACAATTGCCGCAGAAATTTTTTAATTATAATCAATATGCAGAAGGTAATCACATTTTTTTTATGCTTCGTTTTGGTTGTTTCACTAAACGCGCAATCAAAGAATAATGGTTTAGATACTTTAAAGCAAGGCATAAGAAATATTGG
>JAICKT010000293.1 GCA_025927795.1 Parafilimonas sp.
TATATCTTGAGGAAATTTCATCCGTTCCAACACTTTTTTAAAGCGAGGATCAGGACGCAGTAAATCCCACTCTGGAGAAACTTTTAAAGTAAACAACCAATAACTATTTTCTATTATTGCAGTATTTAGATAAGCAAAGGCATCGTCTATTCTGTCAAGCCAAGCATTGACCCGTACGTGAAGAAAATAAGGGAAATCTGGAACTCCTAATGTTTCTTTAATCATGTGGTATAATTTTGCTGCTTCTTCTTTCTTACCCGATGCCGATAAACTGATAATAAGATTGGCTGCACTATGTCCTTTTCCGTTGCAGAACTCGTAATCTTTTCGAGCATATTCGACTGCCTGTTCATATTGTCCATCAAACAAATAAGAAAGGCAAAAACTTCGCCACGTTACTGCTTCCGAAAAACCCATATCAATAATTTCTTTTAAAAAGCTTCGAGTTTTTTTGTAATCGCGAATACAAAACAGATTAATCAACGCGAGATGAAAAAGGTATTCAATATTTATAGGATCATTTTCAAGCCCTCTTTGAATGTGACGGATAGCAAAATCGAATTCTCGATAGAATGATGCACGAGCCCAAGCCTCAAGTGGTAAAAAAGATAAAAGCTTGGGGATTTTATTGTATTCATTTCCAAACTCAATTTCCATCATTGTTTTTTCCCAGTCATTCTCATAATTTAAATTAACAAGTGCCGAAAGGTAATGAGCATTGGCATTTTTGGCATCCAATTCAAGAGCTTTTTGAATACAGTTTCTCACGATTTTAAGGCGTGGTGGTTGAAAATAAAGAAAGCCATGCATTTCAAAATTGGCCATGGCAAGGTAAATCCATGCGTCGGCAAAGTTGGGATCTAATTGCACCGTCTTTTCAAAATATTCTATAGCTTTTTCAAAACCTTCCGGCATATACTTTTTGTAATAAAAATCACCTTTTAAATAAAGCTCATAAGCCTGTGAGTTTTGTGTTGGCTTATTTTCTGTAGCAGTTTCATAATTCTTTAGCAAAGTAAGTTTCAAGTGCTCCATAATCTTTGAGCAGATATCATCCTGTAATGCAAAAAAATCATCCATTTCCCGGTCGTATCGTTGACTCCAGATATGATAACCATCGTCTGCATTAATTAACTGCACTGTTATGCGAACTCTGTTTCCTGCTTTTTGTATACTCCCCTCAAGAATGGTTGATGCATTTAAAGTTTTACCAATTGTTTTCAAATCAGTTTTCGATCCTTTAAATGAAAACGATGAAGTCCTTCCAATTACTTTCAACTCTTTTAATTGTGACAAAAGATTAATCAGTTCCTCTGCCAATCCATCGCCTAAATATTCCTGGTCGTGAGTTGGACTCATATCAACAAAGGGCAATACAGCAATACTTTTTTCTGAAGTTTTTTTCTTTGATTCTGTAAAAACAGGTTCTTCACTTAGCACTACTTCATAAATCTTCACTGGCTCCCTCACATTCTTTAAAACTTCTTCTTTTACGAATTTTGTTTTGATCTCTTTTTTGTTTAATACATTTTTATAAACAGATTCAGAAATCCAAATTCCATCAATTGGTGCAAGTGCCTGTAATCTTGATGCAATGTTCACGCCATCACCAAACACATCATTATCTTCAAACACTACATCCCCAAGATGAATACCAATTCGCAGTTTTAGATCATTAATATTATTACAAGCTTTTTGAATTTCTATTGAACACATCACCGCATCAATAACAGTATGAAAACTTGCAAGTACTCCATCACCAATTTCTTTTATCCATGTTCCGTTATGTTTTTTAATTAATGGCTTTTGCAGTTGCCGGTTACTGCGTAAAAGATTAAATGCTTTTTGTTCATCTTCTCCCATGAGCGCAGTATAGCCGACAATGTCAGTGAATATAATTGAAGCGAGTTGACGCGATTGAGGCATGGGAAAATTTGTACTGAAAGTTATGAAAAGGAATTAAGGATAATTTAAATTGCCTAATAAACCGAAAAAATTTAGTTTCATTAAATGAGTAAAGAACAAACATCTGATCTTTCGAAATTTCTTCAACCCTTTCCTGAAGAAGTTCAGCAAACAGCTTTATGGCTGAGGGCGTTTGTGTGGGATTTATATCCAACTGCAAACGAACTTATTTACGACAATTATAATGCGCTCGCTTTTGGTTGGTCGCTAACAGAGAAATTGGGTCATACCTTTTGTTCTGTTGCTATTGGCAGAACAAGTTATAATGTTCATTTTGGTTTTTATTGGGGGAGTGAAATTGCCGACCCCGAAAAAAAACTTATTGGCGAGGGAAACCAATACAGATATCTTTTAGTACCTGATGTAAAAAAATTTCCTAAAGCCTATATAAAAAATCTTATCAAAAAAGCTTATTCAAATTCGTTATCAAAAGTTAAAGACAAAAAGCAATTACAGCAAGGTGAAACAATAGTGAAATCAATTTCATCTGCAAAACGAACTAAAAAAAAGAGCGCAAAGAAAATTGCTAAAAAGAAAAAATGATTTTTCGCGAAGCAACAATATCTGATATTTCACAAATACAAATTGTGCGGCACTCTGTAAAAGAAAATATTTTGAGTAACCCTGCATTAGTCACAAATAAAGATTGCGAGAAATATATAACTATTAAAGGCAAAGGCTGGGTGTGCGAAGAGAATAATTCTATCATCGGTTTTGCAATTGTTGATTTAGCTGATAAAAATATCTGGGCTTTATTTGTGCAACCTGAATTCGAAAAAAGAGGAATTGGAAAAAAATTACATGATGCAATGTTGAAATGGTACTTCAATCAAACAAAAGAAACAGTTTGGTTAAGCACAGCACCAAATACCAGGGCAGAAAATTTTTATAAAAAAGCGGGTTGGAAAGAAGTTGGTAAATATGGTAAGAATGAAATTAAATTTGAAATGAGTTATGATGTCTGGAATAATAAGCAAGATGAGAGTTAAACACACAATTGTTTTTGCTGCAACAATTATTTTATTAAACAGTTGCCGCGTAAAACAACCGCACGAAGAAGGCAATTTTAAACAAACTGATTTGGTAGAATTAATTAAACTTGATACATCTATTCACCTGGATATTCGTTATGCAACCACTAATAATTTTGTTGGCAGACCTGTTTATAAAGAAGCACGCGCTTTTTTGCAAAGACCTGCGGCAAAAGCGCTAATCAGGGTAAACGAATCTTTAAAGCCATTAGGTTATGGTTTGGTTGTGTTTGATGGTTATCGTCCGTGGAGTGTAACTAATTTATTTTGGAAAGTAACGCCGCCTGATAAACACAATTTTGTTGCGAACCCGGCACATGGTTCAATACATAATCGCGGTTGCGCTGTTGATTTAAGTTTATATGATTTAACAACAGGAAAAGAAATTCAGATGACAGGAAATTATGATGAGATGACTGAGCGCTCTTATTCAGATTACACCGGTGGAACTGAAGAACAAAGAAAGATGAGAGATTTGTTGAGAACTAAAATGGAGGATGAAGGCTTTAAAGTAATTCGCGATGAATGGTGGCATTTTGATTATAAGGATTGGAAACAATATCGCATTACCAATGTGCCGTTTGAGAAGATAAAAAGTTTGTAATCACAGACGTAAAAATTAAAAAGTATGTAGCATTTAACGATTGACAACTCACGATTTATGTACATCATTCCCACCTGAAAACTTTTATAGCAACTGCATAAATAATAATTCCCCAAATTAATAAGGCGCCAACATCTCTCCAGCAACTGATAAAACTTGCGCCTTCAAAAGAAATATTTCGCATTGCATTATTAAAATGAGTAAGCGGTAAAATGTTACAGAAATACTGCAGCCATTTTGGAAAAACACTTATCGGGAAAAAAGTTCCTGCTAATAAAAATTGTGGCAGTGTAAACATATTTGCAAACGGCGGAATAGTACTTTCATTTTTTGCAACACTGCTCACTACAAAACCAAATCCCATAAAAACAATCAGTGCAATAAAGCTCAGCAACATAATTTCAAGAAATGTTTCAAAGCCATGTACAAGTGTAAACTTAAAAGCATATGCACCAAGTCCGATGATAATTATAGCAGTCATCATCTGAAATATAACACGGCTTACTGCTTCACCTAAAACAATATATGTTCTGCGAATGGGTGTTGCGAAAAATCTTTTTAAAACCAATTGTTGGCGCAGATTAAAAAACATAAATGCCACACCAAAAACTCCGGCACTCAATAACGAAAAACCTAACTGTCCGGGTAAAATAAAATCTATTCTTCTGTAAACGCGACCAGGAATTTTTACAATATTGTTATTAATGGCTGCAATGCTTTGAGGCTGTGCAAAATGTTTTTGATTATAACTGCCAATAACATCTTTTAAAATTGATTCAAGTACTTGTATGTTTTGCTGATTTACAGCTTCAGAACTTTTTAGTTCAATTATATAAGCGGGGTTTGATGCAATATTTTTTTTAATGTTGATAATAGCGGTGATGTTTCCTTTTTCGAGGTCTTCTTTTATTAAGCTATCATTTTCGTTTACAAAATTAATACTTGAAATATTCTTTAATGATTGATAAACTGGATTTGTTGTATCTGCATCTTTGTTCAAAGCAACATCTAACGAAATACCTCCATTCTCTCCTATAAATCCAAAAACCAATATAAAAACCAAAGGAAAAACAATGCTGAAAATTACTGCCGACGGGCTTCTGAAGATTGAATGCAAGCTGCCTTTGGTAATTGCAAACATTGCTTTAAACTGGTTGTATTTCGGCTGCTCCATAAAATAAATTCGCGCAAAACTATTTATCAAACATCAGAAAGAAAATTTAATAATCAGAATAAGATGCAGCGTGCATTAAAATAATATCTGCTTTCGAAACATTGTTTTTGTATTCATCCATTGCAAATAATTTTTTTGTATCCGGATCATCACCAAAGCTTTTCCAATGTGCATCGCGGTCTTCCATATTTTCATAAGAAGTTAAATACATTAAATTCGGCATGTGGCTGCCTGCAATAACATCAGCATAAAAAACTGCATTAGCGTTTATATGTGTGAAAATTTTTATCTCACCACCTTCATCAAACATTTTTACTTTATTAATGTGATACTTTTCTGTTGGACTTTCATAACTGCGTAACTCATAAACATGATCTTTTTTATCTGAATGCAGTTGCGGCAATTTCATTTGTGGTGCTAACGGAAAAGCGGTTAAAATAATTTTTTCCATTCTTGTATAAGGCGGCGTTTGATAAGATGCATTAATATAATCTTTTCCGGCAAGCAGGTATGTTGAATCGCCGGCAAGTGATTTATCCAGCGACTGTATTTCATCTAAAGATTTAAAAGGTACAATTACATAAATTATTTTATCTGCTGCTGTATCGTTTGCTATCGGTTTAAATACACCGATATTATTTTTATTTTTTCTGTGTAAAGCCGGCAGGTAAGCCGTTTGCAGATAAGTATCCAATACAACTTCTTGCTGCGCATCTTTAAAATGATAAACCGTTATTGTATAAACATCATTTGCAAAACTTATTGCTGGTAAAAAAACGGTTGTGGTGATTAGCATTGAAAGGAAATATTTTTTCATCTGAATATTTTTTAATTTTTTATTTGCCAGATTGAATTCGCCATAAAAATTTTCATCGCTGCAGGTATAAAGTTGCCCGAAAATTTTTATGGCTCATTTCATACATATAAATTATACTGTAAAGTTAGTTTTGATTAATAATTATCATTCATTTTTGTTTATTTTTAAAGCTTAATTTTTTTGAATTAATAA
>JAICKT010000090.1 GCA_025927795.1 Parafilimonas sp.
ATCAGATTCTGCCCTTGCTTCTTTTTTCGCAGTTTCCTGTTCCTGTGCTTTTGCCTGTTCCCAAATTTTAGAATGGCTTGCCAATATCCGCTTTTCATTACGATCAAACTCTATCACCATAAATTGTGCGGTTTCGTCAGCCACCAAACTCTTTCCATCTTCTTTAATAAGATGGCGGTTAGGTGCAAAGCCTTCCAACCCGTAGGGCAATTGAACAATAGCACCACGATCATCTTTTCTTACAACTGTTCCTTCATGCACACTGCCTACGGCGAAAGTTTCCTGTAATGCCGTCCAGGGATCTTCTTCCAGTTGTTTATGACCTAACTGCAGTTTGCGATTTTCTTTATCAATCGACATAATCACTACATCTATTTCTTCGCCAACTTTTGTGTATTCGGCAGGATGATTGAAACGTTTCAACCAGCTAAGATCACTTATGTGAATCATGCCGCCTATGCCGGGCTGCAATTCAACAAACACTCCATAAGGTGTAATGTTTTTAACAACGCCTTTATGCTTGCTGCCTTCAGGAAATTTAGTTTCAATATTATTCCATGGGTCTTCTGTAAGTTGTTTGATGGATAGACTCATTTTGCGTGAATCTTTATCAAGTGTTACAACTTTTGCCTCATGCTCGTTTCCTAACTTGAAAAATTCTTTTGCATTGATAGGTGTATTTGCCCATGTAATTTCACTCACATGCACCAGGCCTTCAACACCAGGTAAGATTTCGAGAAATGCGCCATAATCTTCAATGTTTACAACTTTACCTTTTACAATAGCGCCTTCATGAATCCATTCAGGCAACACATCCCATGGATGTGGAGTGAGTTGTTTTAATCCAAGACTAATACGCTTTTTATCATCATCAAAATCCAACACAACAACCTGTAATTTCTGATCCATTTTAAGTACTTCAGTAGGATGAGAAATTCTACCCCAGGAAATATCAGTGATATATAATAATCCGTCAAGCCCGCCCAGATCCATAAACGCACCAAAATCCGTGATATTCTTTACAGTTCCTTCAAGTACCTGTCCTTTTTCAAGCTTGCTCATAATTTCAGCGCGCTGTGCTTCAATATCACTTTCAATTAACGCTTTATGAGAAACGACTGCATTCTTTATAGCTTCATTAATTTTTACAACTTTAAACTCCATTGTTTTACCAACAAACTGGTCGTAATCAGTAACGGGTTTAACATCAATTTGAGAACCTGGTAAAAATGTTTCAAGACCAAATACATCTACTATTAAACCGCCTTTAGTTTTGCTTGTAACAGTACCAGTAACAACTTCGCCGGTTTTATGCACTTCAACAATTCTTTGCCATGCTCTGAAAACCCGCGCTTGTTTACGGCTTAAGTGCAGGTTGCCATCGCGATCTTCTTTTTCAACAACCATTACTTCTACTATATCACCCACTTTTGTATTGGGATTGTCGCGAAATTCATTCAATGAAACAAGACCATCACTTTTAAAACCAATATTAATAACTGCATCAGTTTTAGTAAGTGCTACAACCGAGCCATTAACTATTTCACCATCTTCAATTGTAACAAAAGTGTTTTCGTAAACCTTGTCGTACTTATTCTTTTCCTCTTCTCCATATTGGGTTACGTTACGCTTGTCTACACTCCAGTCAAAATCGTCGTGTGCTGCAAGTTTTTCTTCTACAGGCTGAGGTAAAGATTCTGTAACAGAATTTTCAATAACAGGTTGCGGATTTGTTTCAGAAGCTTCAGCTTCTGTTTCAGGTGCATTTGTTGTCGCTGTAACTGCTTCGGCATTTTGTTCGCCACCAGCAGATTCCTGAGCATCAGCGTTTGTGTTAGGAATATTATTTTCACTCATAATTTAAATCCCGTTTAATTTTATTTCGGGGCGGCAAAATTAATAAAATAATGGGAAAAACCAGTGGTGTAACGAGTGAAATTTAAGAATGAATATAATTCTGTAAATGTTCTATGGTTTCTTTTTGATTGAGTATAGTTTCTGTAACCACATCATTAATTGAAATAATGCCTGCGAGTTTATTATTTTCTATTACAGGCAGATAGCGAAGATTTTGAGAAGACATAATTTCCATGCAATGCTCAACAGAATCGTTTGCTGTAATTGATGGACCATTTGAAGTCATAATTTCACCAACTGTTGTATCATTTGAGGCACGCCCTTTTAAAATTACTTTACGTGAATAATCACGTTCTGTCATAAGACCTACAAACTTATTATCATGCAATACAGCAACAGAACCAATGTTTTTATCAGCCATTAATTTTAAAGCTTCTATTACTATTGTTTCAGGTGTTACCGATTCAACATAGCTGCCTTTGCGGGATAAAATGTCTGATACTTTTTTCACAGGTTAAAAATACAAAAATTAGTTTTAAAGTATGTTATCTGAAGGCTATGTTTTATTAAAAATTATTCAGCTTCAGAATTTAGCGCATTAAGCATCGAAATTATATACGATTCATTGAAGTTACCTTTATGCTCGTTGATATATGTTTCCGCTTTATCTGTATTTATTGCTTTTACAAAGGTTTTTTTCTTTAATTCAACAGGTTGTAAAACATTATTTGCATAAAGAAAATAAGTTACATTATCAACGTACTTTCCGGGAGAAATTGATTCTGTCATTGCCTGTGATGCTGTACTGGTTTGTGTATGTTGAAATTCTGTTTGTATTAATTTGAAAAGTGAATATTTTTTTTCATCTAATACCAGAACTTCAAAAAATTTGCCGCTATAATGTTTATCCAAAAGATCGCCCTTAATAAATGTATGTTGCTTATCAGTAGTTAAACTGAAAGCTGATATCTTCGACATATCGGCTTTCAGTATTTTATTTGAGTCAGTATTTTTTACATATAAACTATTAGTGGTTTTATCATACATAAAAAGAAGCTTTTCACTGTATGTGTTTTTATCCATTGTAGTAACTGAGCCGTTCACCCAATCTTTACTAAAAAAAGGATTGCCTTCAACATCTGAACTGCCTTTATAAACAGGTAACACCACATCATTACCGCTAACAGCATAACCGGTATAAATGCTTTGCGTTTGAAAAGCATTACCGCCAGTTACCTGTGCAATTACATTTTGGTAAAAACTAAAAAATAACAGCAGTGCAGAAAGAAGGTATTTCATTTTTGCGTTTAAAAAGTTGAATTAATTATTGTTGATTAAGATACGTAAGCAGGTTAACTGCATATTCTTCATTAAAGTTTCCATGATGGCTTTGCGTATATGCTTCTGCTTTAAGTTCATCAGGTCCCAATGCTTTAAAAAAACTTTTTTTCTTAAGTTCAATTTGTTGCAAACTATTATTAGCATAAACATAATACACTGGTTTATCTACATAATTTGCTGGCGTTTCCGTTTGAGTCATCGCCTGTGCGGCGGAACTTGTTGAAGGTTGCTGATAAATGCTTATAATAGATTTCAGGAGTGAAAATTTTTTTTCATCTAATACTAACATTTCGAATATTTCACCACTAAAATCTTTATTTAATAAATCTCCTTTCATAAAAATATGCGGCTTATTCGTTACTAATGAAAACAAGGAAACTTTGCTCATATCTGCCTGCATAATTGTTGCAGAATCAACTTTTTTAAAATATAATTGACTGCCTACTTTATCAAACATAAATACAAGTCCTTCACTGTAAGTTTGATTATCCGTTGTTGTAACCGAACCTTTAACCCAATCCTTGTTAAAGAAAGTATTATTGGCGCCGTCACCATTTAATCCATATGATGGTAACATCACGTCGTTATTATTTACAAGATCTGTTTTTTGAAAATAATTACCGCCAGTTAATTGTATGGTTGAAAAAGGCGTTGAACCTTGTATTGAAACAGGAGTATTGCCAAAAGACTGAGACATTGTTTGCGACCATACAGATGAAGAATAATTTGCAACAAAAACAAGGGTAATAAATAAATATCTCATTTTGAAAATTTCAACCTAAAGCTACAGTTATTTTTTATTTTTTTGAGACTGTTGCTTCATTGCCTGCACTTTCTTTTGGTTCTCCAACATTTTTTCATATTGCTCTTGCCACTTGCTCTTGGCTTTTACTTTCGGTGCTTTTCTGCGTTCATGCATTTGCGCAAGAATTTTTTCATGATCCAAAATATAATTTTGAATAGTAAACTGTATGCCTAAAGTAATAAGATTTGAAACTGTATAATACCAGGTTAATGCTGCAGGCAAAGAATTAAAAATAAGCAACATAAAAATGGGATATATATATGGCATGTATTTTAGCGCAGGGTTGTTTGGATCCTGCGGCGTCATATTCATATTATAAATTGAAATGAGGAAACTTGTGCCAACCGCAAGCAACGAAAACAAGCTTATGTGATCACCGATTATCCATAATTTGGTATGAAACTGTACAATAACATCATAAGTTGATAAATCATGCGACCACAAAAAATGCTGACCTCTTAACGCAATACTCGAATTAAAAAAACTATACAAAGCAAAGAATATAGGAATCTGTAATAGCAAAGGCAAGCAACCACCCAAAGGGTTTGCACCGGCTTCACGAAACAGTTTCATTTGCTCCATTGCAAAACCTTGCTGGTCTTTACCGAATTTTTTTCGTAGTTCATCAAGTTCAGGCCTTAATAATTTCATTCTTGCACCGCTTTTATAACTTTTATAAACCAACGGTGATGTTATTAAACGAATAAAAATCGTAAGCAATGCAATCGCCCATCCAAGCACAGAAATAAAGCTTGCAAAAAAGTTAAACACGGGCATGATGATGAATTTGTTTATCGGGCGCACAAACGAATACATATCTCTTCCGAGGTTTACAATTTTATCCATATCCGGTGCAGCGTTACTTAAAATTTTATAATCATTCGGCCCATAATATAATTGCATAGGAATATTTACTGATGCGGTTGCAGGGACCTGCATTTGCATGGTTGCATCAACCAAACCAATTATATTACTGCTGTCTGTACTGCGTGTCCAGTGTACAGCGCCGCCGTTAAAATTATTTTTTGCAATTACGGTTGTATTAAAAAATTGCTGCACGGCGCTTATCCATTGTGTTGGCTTTTGAAATGTATGGTCTGTGTGCGCAGAAATATAATCAAACTCATTGCCTTCAGAAAAACAAACATCGCTCATTCTCCTTTCATAATCTACAGATTCTTCAACCTGCACAGGCTGTGATATAAAATGAAAATTAATGGTATTATTCGTTAGTAATTGATTGGTACCATTAATAAGTATATTCCAGCTAATTAAATAACTGTCTGGTTTTATTATATATTGATGAACGATACCTGCATGTGATGAATCCTGCAGTGTAAATTGAATCGTTTGGCTGCCATCTGCATTTTTTTTAGTTTGTGATGCTGTAAAATTTAAATCGGCAGTAGTTGCAGATTTATTATTGCCTGTATTTATATTATATGTTACGCCATCTTTACCAGTTTTGCCTAAAACAACTTTACCACCTGTTCGCGAATCATAATTTTTTAGCTCAACACTTTTTACTCTTCCGCCTTTGCTGCTAAAAACAACTTTCATTAAATTATTTTCTACAACTACCGTTTGTTCAGGTGTAATAATATTGTTATTAAAATTTCCGGCTTTTGAAATTTTAGATAATGAATCAGCACGCAAAGAATCTAGTTGCATAGCCGCTTTTTGCTGCGGTGTAATTTTAGCCAGTGAATCGATATGCAGCGAATCCTGTATGTGTTTTTGATTCGCCATATAAGCAGATTGTTCCTTATTAGTGTACCAGAAAAAAACAAAAAACAAAACTGCCAACAGCACAATTCCAATAATCGTATTCTTATCCTTCATATAAAAAAATGAGCGGCAAAGGTAACAGATTGCCTAATTGCAGAAATTTGAAATTTGAAAAGCGGTGAACGAATCAAAAACCAGGCAATTTCGTATATAATATCTTGGGGTAAAAATAGTTTTAAATAGATAACATTAACAATAAAAAAACTTATTGATTACATTGTACCTAAAATAATTTTTTGATGCGGGCTTTCTTAAAAATAAAGAAGCGGTATTATGTTATTTGTTTTTTAATGCTTTTAGTATGTGCAGGCAGCTTCCTGTGTTTAAGCTTTAATCTTCCAATAAAAAATAATTTAGGTTTTGAACCCGATACAGGTTATGCAGGTTCTAAAACCTGCATAAATTGCCATAAAGATATTTATGCCTCGCACATTAAAACAGCGCATTATCTTACTTCTGGTGTTGCAAATGGGCAATCTATAAAAGGTAGTTTCGAAGCAGATAAGAATAGTTTTGTTTATAATAAATTTATGAAAGTTGTTATGGAAAAAAAACATGGCAACTTTTTTCAGTCAGCTTATGCAGGCAATGCAGAATATGAAAGTGAAAAATTTGATATTGTTATCGGCTCTGCAAGAAAAGGACAAACTTATTTGTATTGGCGTGGAGATAAATTATTTCAGCTTCCGGTTTCGTATTATACACCATTAAACAGTTGGTGCAATAGTCCGGGGTTTTATACGGCATTAATTGATTTTGACAGACCAATTCCTGCAAGATGTTTGGAATGTCATGCTACTTATGCAAAAGCAGAATTGCAGGAAGACAGCTCAACTGTTTTTCAAAAAAATACGATCATATTTGGTGTGGACTGTGAGCGCTGTCACGGACCGGCTTCAGAGCATGTGGCTTATCATATTGCACATCCAAAGGATACAATTGCAAAATTTATTATTAATCCGGAGCGATTATCAAGAACACAAAAACTTGATGCATGTGCACTTTGCCATTCAGGAATAAGAAAAGAAATTAAACCGGCATTTTCTTTTACTGTTGGTGATAAGTTGAATGATTATTCATTGCCGGCTTATAATACAGACAGTTCATCGTGGCTTGATGTACATGGCAATCAGTATGGATTATTAACATCAAGTAAATGTTTTAAGATGAGTAAGATGGATTGCTCATCCTGTCATAATGTACACCAGGAAGAAATTAATGAGCCGGAAATATTTTCATCACGCTGCATGAATTGCCACAGTGAGGCTTCGCATAATTTCTGTGCACTCACTTCTTTACCCGCATCAACATTAATCAAGAATTGTATTGATTGCCACATGCCATTGCTTCCATCAAAAAAAATATTTTTACAAATGGCTGATGAAAAGCAGAGCACGGCAGATTTAGTACGCACCCATCGCATTGCTATTTACCCTGAACAAACAAAACTGTTTATTGAACGGCAGCAGAAATGAATCTGTACAAATACATTTTATACCCGTTGAAATGAGGCGTTAACAGGATTTCAAATTAATATAGAAACTATTAGGCTGCTCCTTCCTGCGATTCAGGTGGAATTGAATGGAGAGAATAATATTCTGCTTCCGATGTTGCATTTCTTTCACGCAGAAAACGAAATGTTATTAAAATCATGAAAACAACAGCAATGTAGCTTATGGCAATAATTGTAAAGGTGGTCATATAATCTCTTTAGATTTTAAGGCAAAGTTTATGACTGATTTACATTTTAATTGGTTTTAAAAAGTAAAACTGTGTACGAAACAGCCATAGTTTTTAATTAACAAGAAAGAAAATACTCCCGTTAATTAACCCACCTTCTTAAACTCAAACTTTCCTTTAATGTACTGATTCAAATAAATTCCTTTCGCGCCGGATGCTTTCATTTCTTCATAAACTTTTTCAGGTACATTTTTATATTCATAAACAATTCCAGATACAAAAGCAATTTTTAACATGCGGTTCTCTGCATCATAAAAAAATTTTGAAATTACAGTTGAAGGCATAATTCTAAACTTTAGTAAGCATTATTTAAAAACGATTCATCAATTTAAATGCCTTACCAAAGCATAAAGTAATTATTTATTTACCCAATAATCAGCAACGGTAACATCTTCTGAAACGGGAAGTGAAACCTTGAAAAGTTTACTGTACTCAGGAATTTTTCTGTAATTATCCATATCATCTTTAGAAGCAAAGCTTGTAACATAAATATGTTTTATTACACCGCTATCACGTGTTGATACATTTACGCCCATTTCAAAGTCTTTAACCAGCGGACTTTTTGACAAGTCAGTATAAATATTGTCTAATGCTTTTATGCTGTCGGCTGGTGCATCCTGTTTAAAAGTTATAATAACAATATGTCTCAAAAGAGAGTTATTTGTTTGCGCATTTATTTTCTTTCCAAACAAAAAAAGAACAGTTGTAAACAAGAAAAACTTAAAAAATATTTTCTTCATATTTATAAATTAAGAAAGTTAAGCTACTGATATTTTATTGATTTAAATTTTTTGTTTTTTGTTTATCAAATCTCATTTCATTTATTAATCTCTTTAAGTAATTTGGCAACTTATCACACAATAATCAGGATTACTTTAATAACTATAAAATCTTGCCACATGTCTGAAAGAAGAAAATTTATTAAACAACTTGGAGGTTCCGCATTACTGCTTGGTGCAGGTTCATTAAAAAGTTTAGCAGCAAAAGAACAACGCGAAAAAATTATGCTCACACATCAGAAAAAATATTCTTCAAATGATACAGTGCGTATTGCCGGTATAGGCATGGGAATAATGGGTTATAATGATGTAACCGATGCCCTAAAAGTGCCAGGTGTTGAGCTGGTAGCGTGTTGTGATTTATATGATGGGCGTTTGGCGCATGCAAAAGAATTATATAGCAACAATATTTTTACTACAAGACATTACGAAGATATTTTAAGCAGAAAAGATATTGATGCAGTAATTGTGGCAACAAGCGATAACTGGCATAGCAGAATTTGTATTGATGCTATGAAAGCGGGCAAAGCCGTGTACAGCGAAAAACCAATGGTGCATCAAATTAAACAAGGATGGGACGTAATTAATGCGCAAAAAGAAACAAACAAAGTAATGCAAATTGGCAGCCAGCGTGTGAGCAGTATTGTGTTTGCCAAAGCAAAAGAAATGTATGAAGCTGGCGATATCGGAAAAATAAATTCCGTTGAAGCTGTGTTTAACAGACAAGATGCATTGGGCGCATGGCAATATACTATTCCGCTTGATTCATCACCAAAGACTGTTGACTGGGACCGTTACCAGGAATTTGCAGAAAAGAAATTTCCTTATGATGAAAATCGTTTCTTTCGGTGGCGTAATTATCGTGAATATGGAACCGGTGTTGCAGGCGATTTATTTGTGCATTTGTTGAGCGGCTTGCATTTTATCACATCAAGCAAAGGACCTGAAAAAATTTATTCGATTGCAGGACTTACTTATTGGAAAGACGGAAGAAATGTTCCCGATGTGATGACGGCAGTTTTACATTATCCTGAAACACCGCAACATTCAGAATTCCAGGTTACACTGCGTGTGAATTTTATGAGCGGCGAAGGTGAAACTGGTTATACAAAAATTACAGGAACAGAAGGTGTAATGCAAATGCATGATAATGGCTTTACAATCAAGCGACATAAAATGAGCAAAGCTCCAGGCATCGGTGGCTGGGATTCTCTTACAACATATACAAACGAAATGCAGAAAGAATTGCTGGACGCTTATAATAAAAAATGGACTGCTGAAGACCAGGCTCAACCGAAATTATCTGATATAACTTATACAGCGCCTGAAAATTATGATGAGCATATTGATCACCTCACTAATTTTTTTAATAGTGTTAGAACAGGTGCGCCGATTGTTGAAGATCCAACTTTTGGTTTTCGTGCAGCGGGACCATGTTTGCTTTGCAATGAAAGTTATTTTCAAAACAAGGTTATTTATTGGGATGCAGATAAAATAAAAACGGTTTAAATTAAAACCCTATAGCATGATTTTTTAAGTTGACTGTTTGTAGTGCTTACCGCAGTTGCTTAATTGTCTTTAATCGCAACAAAGAAAGTTTGTAATTAAAAAAATTACAATTAACTTTCCTTACAATTCATTACAATCATTTCCCTCATTGCCCTGGTTCGTTAAAAACATTTTCAATTTATAAAAAATAAAGGAGGTTTTCTTATGAAAAAAAATTTTACGTTGGGGATACTTACGCTAAGCGTATTTATTTTAATTTTTATATCCTGCAAAAAAGAAATTAATACCGCTTTAAATAGCAGTAATAAACTTTCCGCGAAAGCAGAGGTTTCCACATCTAACGAAAAGATAGCTGCTGATTTGCTTGTTTTTATTCCATGCGCTAATGGAGGCGCAGGTGAATATGTTGAATTAAGCGGCTTTCTTCATGCAACTACGCATGTTACTGTTACCGGAAATAATTTTCATGTAAAATACCATACTCAGCCACAAGGAATCAGTGGCGTCGGACAAACAACAGGTGATAAATATCAAGCTACAGGCGTAACGCAGGAGCAATACGGTGGATCTTTTGTGAACGGGCAATACGAAGATACGTATGTAAACAATTTTAGAATTATTGGCCAAGGACCCGGAAATAATTACCTCATACATGAGAACCTGCATGTTACAATTAATGCAAACGGAACGGTAACAACCCTCATAGATAATTTTACAGCTGATTGTAAATAGCTACAATGATTGTAATGAACTTTTAAGTACAATAAAAGCCGTCTCAAGATTTGAGGCGGTTTTTTATTTTGTGAGATTGATTGCATAAAATAAATGCAGGAAAGGATATTTATAAAAATCAGCTTTCGTCTTTTGTTTCACCGTTTCTGTCAATATACTCCGGCTGATTTTTAAATTGTTTATCTTCTGTGCTTTTATATGGATAAGCTGATTTATTATTGTCTTCATCATAAATTGAATTGTCTGCTTTTCCTTCCCGCACTTTATTATCTTTAAACTGCTTATTGGTTTGCACTTTTTTATTTTCTTTTTCAGATGATTGTTTCATAATTATTTTTCTTTAAGATCATCAAAATTATCTTCATTCACTTCTTCTGTTTGTTCAAAAGCTTCGCCTGAACCATCAGAATCCTGTTCATTGCTGTTATCATTTTCGTCTTCTTTTTTATTTAAAGATGAAAAGGCTTTTTCAACATCATTCTCTTTACCCGTTTTATTTTTTTCTTTTGAAGTTGCCATATATTTTATACCGAAAAATTTGTGCCGTAAATAATAAATACATATTAACCCTTGATTATTTTTAAAGCAGCTTGTTTGCCACTTTCAAGCGCTGCTTCAACTGTTCCAATCATAACACCATAGTCCAAGGCTTCACCGGCAAAAAAAATAGTTTGTTCAAGAGGTTGTGTTAATAATTTTCTAGCGTTAGCACTTTGTGGTGTTTCGTAAGAATATGCGCCATAAATATTTTGCGCGTTTGTCCAGTTAATTATTTTATGCGCTAATAATTTATTTTTTAAAACTGATGTGGATTCTGCAAATGCAGCCGATAAAGAATCTAAAGCTGACTCCAATAAATCTTCATCAGAAGCATCTTTAAATTCAAATGCTTTTGCACCTGCCATCCATCCGGTAAGTATGCAATTATTTTTTGGAAACTGCGTCCACCATGTTGGTATTTTTTCACCCGTAAAAAGAAAGCTGATATTCTTCTTTTCATGCTGCCAGAAAGCTTCATTAAATTCAAGGAGAATTTTTATCACTGTTCCAAAGCCAATATTTTTTGAGGCTTCTAAATAATTATCCATTGCAGGGGTAAATTCAATATAACTAATGTCGTTTTTATCAAGTTGTAAAACACTCAACGGAACAGTAATTACAACCCTGTTGCTTTTAAAATAACGGCTGCACATTGTTATAATATTCACTTCATTTTTTGACCAGGTAATTTTTTTTACGCAGCAATTATTATAAATAATGCAACCATTTTTTTTGCATTCAGATTCAAGAAAAGAAATTAATTGTTGATAGCCGCCATCAATTCTATACTGCTCATCATTTTCTTCTGACCATTCTTTATACAATGAACATGTGCTTACTTTTGAAATATCAGCAACATCAAATCCTTCCGCAAAATGTTTAACCGATTCTCTTAAGCTTTCATATTTATCATCGCTAAAAAATTGCTGCAAAAAATCTGATAGTGGAATATCATGTTTCAATTCTTTCATGCGCTTCATTAATTCAGCCCAATGCACACTATTGTCTTGCCCTTTTTTAAACTGTCCTTTTTCTATATGAAACATTTTTCCCTTAACCACATAATATTTTATGTCTGCCTGTTTTAAAAGATTTAAAGTGAGTGGTAACTTTCCATGAATAAACTCCGCACCTAATTCTACAGGTTCGGAAAAAGCATTATTTGTATAAGTATAAATTCTTCCACCTAAACGTTCTGTTGCTTCCAGAACAATAACTTTCTTGTTATTTTTCGATAATTCATAAGCAGTCATTAATCCTGCAGCACCGGCACCTATAACAATTATTGTTTCCAAGATAATTTTTTGTGATTGTTAGCTTGTATATGGCACATCAATTGTAAAAAAAATTTATAAACGTTTGTATGATACGCAAATTAAAATCAGGTGAATATCGCCTGTATTCAAAAAAGAAAAATCCGAAGACAAATAAACGCAGAAACCTTGGAACGTTTGATACTTTGGAAGCCGCAAAAAAACATGAGCAGGATGTTCAATATTTTAAGCGA
>JAICKT010000364.1 GCA_025927795.1 Parafilimonas sp.
AACAATAAAAGAGTATTATTTTACAAATTTTGAAAGAAGACGCTTAGTTACTTGTCTTTATGATTCAACAGGAAGTTGCTATTCTTATTTTTTAAATCTCAGTCCGGTAATTTCAGATGTTCTAATTAAAAACGAACAACCTGCAATTAATTTGTTCTTATATTTTCCTCATCCCGAAGGAATTGAATTATCCTATACAATTGTATTAATTGATGCTAATAACAAAAGGTTAAGTGAAGTTCCGCTAACGAGTACCAATTTTTTTTTAGATACTACATTAGCAGTTCCAATGCAGGGTTCACAATATTTTATATCCTTAAAATTTAAAAATCTTAAAGATTCGAAAACTGAAATATTTACAAAAAAATTTAGGGATTCTGCTTCTGTAAAATAGATAAACAGAGTTCTTTTAAAAAGTGCTGACAAACAGTGCCTTTATCTCACGCAAGTGCGCAGCAAAGGTTTATGTGTACTTAGATCTTTTATTATCCTAACTCAGGATATAACGGAAACTGCTGCATGAATTCGTTCACTTTCTTTTTTACGTTTGAAAGATAAGCTTCATCATCAGCATGTGTTAAGCAATCATCCATGCAATCAACGATAAACTGCATGTGTTCTTCTTTCATTCCACGAGTTGTAACTGCAGGAACACCTACACGAATTCCTGATGTAACAAAAGCGCTTTTATCATCAAAAGGAACCATGTTTTTATTTACAGTTATATCAGCTTTGCCTAAAACCTGTTCTGCTTTTTTACCAGAGATATTTTTATTGCGAAGGTCAATTAATAATAAATGATTGTCTGTTCCATCACTAATACTATTATAATTTTTATCGCGAAGCGCTTT
This sequence comes from Parafilimonas sp., assembly GCA_025927795.1. Taxonomy (GTDB): domain Bacteria; phylum Bacteroidota; class Bacteroidia; order Chitinophagales; family Chitinophagaceae; genus Parafilimonas. Next base: position 852 of record JAICKT010000364.1, read on the forward strand.
TGCCATTGCCTGTGCATTCGAAATAATTTGTTTTGCATACACTGTAAATTCTTCAGTTAAAATTTCACCGAAAGCAATTGCTTTTGCAGCGATAATATGTTCAAGCGGACCACCCTGTGTTCCGGGAAACAATGCCATATCCAACACATTACTCATCATACGAACATTGCCTTTGTTATCTTTTAAACCCAAAGGATTTTCACCATCTTTTCTTACCATAATAATTCCGCCACGCGGTCCGCGCAAAGTTTTATGCGTGGTTGATGTAACAATATGACAATGTTCAAATGGATCATTCAAAAGTTTCTTTGCAATCAATCCTGCAGGATGCGCAATATCAGCCATAATTAATGCACCAACTTCATCAGCAACTTTTCTTATGCGTACATAATCCCAGTCGCGACTGTAAGCACTGGCACCACATACAATTAATTTTGGTTTTACTTCTTTTGCTTTTGCTTCGAGCATATCATAATCAACAGTACCGGTTTCCTTTTTTACACCATAAAAATGTGGCTGGTATAATTTGCCACTGAAGTTAACCGATGAGCCATGCGTAAGATGCCCGCCCATGCTTAAATCCAATCCAAGTATCGGATCGCCGGGTTGAAGCACCGCAAGCATTACTGCTGCGTTAGCCTGTGCGCCACTGTGCGGTTGCACGTTTGCATATTCAATATTGAAAATTTGTTTGAGGCGATCTATTGCAAGTTGTTCGCTTTCATCTACCACTTCACAGCCACCATAATAACGACGACCCGGATAACCTTCTGCATATTTATTCGTCATCACATTGCCCATTGCCTGTATAGTTTGCAGGCTGGCAAAGTTTTCACTGGCAATTAATTCTATTCCGCGGCGCTGGCGTTCGAGTTCTTTTTGTATGAGAGAAAAAACGGCAGTATCTTTTTGCATGAGAAATTAATTTGCCGCAAAAGTAAGTATCTGATGCTGGATGCAAGTTGCAAGATGCAGGTTATTTATTCACGCTATTTCCAACTATAAAATTTTGTAAACTTTTCCCGGTAAACCTGCAATTACATTTTGTAATTCTAAATTTAAAATGGCGGCGGCAATAGAACTGCTGCTTAAGTTGCTGCGAATGTTTATCTCATCAATATGCGTGGTATCTTTTTCTTTTAAAATATTAATAATTATTTTTTCATCATCGCTTAAGTCAATAAACAATTCTTTCTGCTGTTTTCTATTTATTTTCTTTGATTGCCAGCCTAAACTTTCTATCAATTCGTTTGCATCCGTAAAAAGAATTGCTTTATTATTTTGAATTAAATAATTACAACCAGCACTTTTTGAATCTGTTGTTCTGCCTGGCAAAGCAAACACATCGCGATTATAATTATTCGCGAGTTCAGCCGTTATCATGCTGCCGCCTTTAACAGCAGTTTCAATTACAATAGTTGCATCAGCCATTCCCGCAACTATACGGTTGCGTTTTGGAAAGTTGTGTTTATCAGGTTTATCGCCATTTCTGAACTCTGTAAGTAAGCCACCATGTTGTAAAATATCTTTTGCCAATGTTTTGTGCTGATGCGGATAAATTGTATGCAAGCCATGGGCAAGTACAGCAACCGTTTGAAGTTGATTTTGCAAGGTAGCTTTATGCGCAATTGCATCAATGCCAAATGCAAGCCCGCTAACTATTAATACATTTAAATTTTTTAATTCGACAATTAATTTTTCTGTAACCTGTTTGCCATAATCGGTATTACTGCGCGTGCCAATAATGCTGATAATTTTTGAAACGTTTAAATCTGCGTTGCCGCGATAATATAAAAGCGTTGGAGAGTCGTAACAATTTAACAAGCGTTGCGGATAATTTTTATCGGTAATAAACAGCGGTTGAATTTTGTATTTTTCGATAAACTTTATTTCATCTTCGGCTGCTTTAAAATTATCAAAAGCTTTTATGCTGGTAGCTTTTATCAACCCAATATTTTCAATTGCGCTTAGCTCTTTTTTTCGGGCTTTAAAAATATTTTCTGCCTTACCAAAAGTTTCAATTAAAGCTTTTGCATGTACACAGCCAATGTTAGGTATAAGTGTTAGTGCAATTTGGTATAACAAGTCATTGGTCATTTAGTCAAATAGTAATTGTGAATGTAAAATGAAAATAAACATTACTTAACAGACATAATAACTTATAATAAAAAAATCAGCAGGCGAAATACACCTGCTGATCAAACTACATTTTTAAATCTATTTCAATTCAAAAACCACATTCACATCGTATTGTATTTTTATTTTTTTAAAATCAACATTCATTGGTGCAGACTGATTTGCATCAGCAGCCATTGCTTTAAACATGATAGGCCGAGGATAATTATTGCCTTCATTTGGATCGTTTATAGTTAATGCCTGACCAACATTATCACCAAACGCAGAAGCAAGATAAACAGCTTCTTCCCTTGCGTTTTTGAGTGCCTTAATTTTTAATTCTCTCTTTATTGAATCCATATTACTATGCGAAGTGCGGCTGATGTAAAAGTTCTGTGTTGCTTCGTCATCCAGTTTATCAACTAATTTATCCATATCATCAACCGTTTTTACTTTTACTTCATAAGTAATTCCGGCTTTCATGTCAGGATTTTTCTTTTTGTTTTTTTGGTACCACCAATAATTCCCATCCCAGCCTGAATAACCCTGCACCACAACATCTGTATCTGCAATGTTCATACTTTTTATTGCGGTTAAAAACTGGTTACGGATTGTTTCTATATCAACCTTATCACCATTTTTCTTATTGTACTCGCGCAATTCAATTTGCACATAAATTTCATCCGGTGTTATTTCCAGTTCAGAATGCCCGTTTACGTTTATTGTGCGCTGCTTGATTATATTGTCAGGCGTTTGCGCATGTGCTATTATCAAACATAAGCTTGCAGAGAGTGCTAAAATTATTTTCTTCATAATTAAAATTTATTTTAAGCATGATGTATGCTGCAAAAAAATTACATAAGCAATTTTTATAAATGCAATGCTATTAACAAGGATTTATGAAGTTCAAAATTCACTGGTTTAATGTTTACTGATAGATCAAAAGTTTTTGAACATTTAAACTTGTGAACTGAATAATGCTTTAAGTTCGCTTGCATCATCAGGTTTCATTTTACCACCAAGAATTAAACGCACCTGTCTTCTTCTTAAGGCGCCTTCAAACAATAACTTTTCTTCTTCAGTTTCGGGAATTACAGGAGGAACTTGTCTTGGTTTATTATTAGGGTCAAGCGCAACATAAGTAAAATAAGCTTCATTGCTTTCATAACTGTATTGATGTAAATTATCTTCACCCCAAACTTTTAAATGTATTTCCATTGATGTATTAAAAGCTCTTGTGATCTTCGCTTCAATATGCACAACATTTCCCAGCTTAATCGGATTTTTAAAACTAAGATTGTCAACACTCGCCGTCATACAAGGTACGTTACAATGTTTAACGGCAGTAATGGCTGCGGCGATATCCATCCAGTACATTAATCTTCCACCCATTAAATTTTCAAATAAATTGGTATCATTGGGTAACACCAGTTCTGTCATAATTACTAAACTGTCCGACGGTTTCTTTACTATCATCAAAAAAATTTTCGCAAAGATACTTTTCTAATCAGCAAATTAACTAATGACAATCAG
>JAICKT010000538.1 GCA_025927795.1 Parafilimonas sp.
ATAAAAGCATTTTCATTAACCACGCTTTTTAATCTTTCAAAAATTTATCCCGAAATAAAAAATGAATTAAAATTAATTATTGAGGAAAGATGGAATCATGAAACGGCAGCATTCAAATTAAGAGGAAAAAATATTTTAAACAAATTAAATGATAATGGAGGCAACTAAATTAGCGATCAAAAACAAGTATGCCTTCATCATTAATATTTCAGTTCATCTAATATTTATTTTTTATGTAAAGCTGAAGACAATCTTCAGAGCAGAAAAAAATATCTGTTTCTTCAGGGTGCGACGTTGCTGTTTCTTTAGTATGTATCAGCATTCTGCAAATAGGATCAACATAAAAAGAATGAAGATTTTCAATCATTAATTCAAACACTTCAATTTCTTCGGTTACATTTTTAAAATTATGTTTTCCCCTTGAGGAAAATGTAACTGCAGACTTATCGGGTAAAGCATTTATAAATTCGGTTGAGCACCAGAAACTGCCTTTATTTGCTTTGCTTGCAATTCTGGAAGTAAGGTTAATTGGAGCACCGAAATAATTATTATTACGTTTTAATATTTTTCCATAATGCAGCGCGCCATGTATCTGGAGAAAGTTATTTTCTTTAGAACAATTTTGAATTAATATAATAGCAGTGCTTAACAAATGATCTGGAGAAGCAGAGATGATTAGTACTTCATCTCCTACACATTGATGAAGCCTGGCATCGCCCACAAGGCAACGCTCAACGATTTTAAGGTATCTGTCAATAATATCAGCCGCAGTAGCAGCACCATGCGTTTCTGTAAGCGCCGTATAACCTGAAAGATCGGCCATTAAAATGCCTGCATTCTGTTCCATAAGATTAATTACTCAAAAATAAAAGGCCTAAAAACTAAGACTAAATTTACAAAATGAATATTTATATAAAAAATATGGTTTGTTATCGTTGCAAACTTGCGGTAGAAAATGAATTAAAGAAATTAAACCTGCATCCTTTAAAAATTGAGTTGGGCGAGGTATTGATAAAGGAAGATGAATTAACAAATGAGCAGCGGCTTCAGCTCTCCAACAATTTAAAACAACTTGGCTTTGAACTATTAGATGATAAACGAAAAAAAATAATTGAGCAGATAAAAACACTTATCATAAATAATATTCATTACAATAAAGAAAACAGTTCAAAAAATTACAGCAGTTTTATTGCTGAAAACCTGTATCATGATTATTCTTATTTAAGCAAATTATTTTCTGAGACAGAAGGCATAACCATTGAGCAATTTATCATTAACCAAAAAATAGAAAAAGTAAAAGAGCTATTGGTGTATGATGAAAAAAGTTTAAGTGAAATTGCTTTTGAAACAGGTTACAGCAGCGTTGCGCATCTTTCCTCGCAGTTTAAAAAAGTTACCGGCTTAACACCAACGCAGTTTAAACAAAGTGGTATTCATCATCGCAAAACATTAGATAAAGTATAAACATGAAATGAGCCATAAAAATTTTCGTGCAACTCTATACTAATGGAGATGAAAATTTTTATGATGAATTCCATCTGACAAATAAAAAAAACAAAAAATATACAAATGAAAAACACTATTATAATTTTATCACTTTTTTTATTGGTGTGTTCATGTAACGAAAACAACATGCAAACGAAAAACGATTTTATTATTGGCAGCGGACAATTGCCTCAGCTTGCAAAAGATAAAAACAATCTTTATTTAGTTTATGGAACCGGCGACAGTATTATGTATTCGCAATCTCCAGATAATGGCAACACGTTTTCTAAACCATTAATTATTTCTGTTGTACCGGATGTGTATTCGTTTGCTATGAGAGGTCCGCAAATTGCAGTTGCAAACAATAATATAATTCTAACTGCATGTACAACATTGGGTAACATTTTTTCTTTTTATAAAAATAAAGATGGCGCATGGGCACAAGGCAGCAGAGTGAATGATGCAGATACGGTTTGCAAAGAGGGTCTCATGGCTTTAAGTGCTGATGGCAATAATGCATTTGCTGTTTGGCTTGATTTAAGAGGTAACAAACGCAACAAAATTTATGGAGCAAAATCTATTGACGGCGGAAAAACCTGGAGTAAAAATATTTTTATTTATGCTTCGCCTGATTCTTCGGTTTGCGAATGTTGCAAGCCTTCGGTAATTATAAAAGACAATAATGTTTATGTAATGTTTCGCAATTGGTTAAACGGCAACAGGAATTTGTATTTGATACAATCAACAGATGGCGGCAATACATTTTCACAGGCACAAAAGTTAGGCACAGGGAACTGGAAATTAAATGGCTGTCCTATGGATGGCGGCGCTATTGCATTAGATAACGGAACACCAGAAACAGTATGGAGAAGAGAGGATAAAATTTTTAATGCTACGCCCGGTATGCCTGAAAAAGAAATTGGCGAAGGGCACAATTGCACAATAGAAACAGTAAATAATAAGAATGTGTATGCATGGGTTGAAAATGGTGAAGTTGTTTTTGTAAATGCGAAAGGGCAAAAAAAAATTCTTGGCAAAGGAAGTCTGCCGGTTTTAAAAGCGCTGAATAACAAACAGGTGAT
>JAICKT010000448.1 GCA_025927795.1 Parafilimonas sp.
AAACTGAGGTTCCCACAAAAAAACAAATACAGACTTATGTAAAGAAAACACTTTCAGAAGGGAAAGTGGTTCCGGGATACGGTCATGCCGTTTTAAGAAAAACTGATCCACGTTTTGAAGCGCAAATGGATTTTGGCAAGAAGCACATGCCCGATGATCCGTTGGTGCAAACTGTTTGGAATATTTATGAAGCGGTACCGCCCATATTGCAATCAATAGCAAAAATAAAAAATCCATGGCCTAATGTAGATGCGCATAGCGGCGCATTGTTAGTGCACTATGGTATGGTAGAATATGAATTCTATACAGTTCTCTTTGGCGTATCCAGGTCGCTGGGTGTATTAGCAAGCCTTTGCTGGGACAGGGCTTTGGGCTTTCCGCTAGAAAGGCCTAAGTCAGTTTCAAACAGGCTGGTAAAACTTTGGCTGGAAGGTGAAGAGGAAATTTGGGGCGATTAAGAAATGTTTTTTATGAACCATTTTCAATTCTATATTTGCGCAATTATTTAAGACGGGGTTAGCTCAGTTGGCTAAATTCTCACGAGCACTTGGGAAGATCATCGGTTTTTTATACTTCTTAATTATATTTGTGAATTACAAAAGGGGGGTTAGCTCAGTTGGCTAGAGCGCTTGCATGGCATGCAAGAGGTCGTCGGTTCGACCCCGATACTCTCCACTTAAAATCAATAAGTAGTTATACATAAATTTTAAAACAATTTCGATTTAGGTAAAACTTAAGTAAAACTGATTAGTCAGAATCTCGTCTCTAACAATTGCCACATTAAAAAGTAACGCTAATATTTTAAGTTAGTTATTCTTTGTTGAAATTAACTATAGAAATATTCGAGCTTAAACTTAGACCAATATAAAGGAAATGAAATATTAGATGTGCTAAAAACAGCGAATAACTATCTGCAGCAATCCTCATAACCAAGGCATATGTGTTGCAATAAGATGAATGCTTTGTTGTCTTTCATCATTAATAAAATTATAAGCAACATAGCTTAGGATACCGCAAAGCGAACATTTGCATGCACAGTATCGCTTTTTGTTGTTATCCATTTTGGTGAAATGCTTTATTCATTATGAAATTGATTTTAACCAGCGGCTTTTTAGGCAGTGGTAAAACAACCGCTATTCAACAGGCTTGCCGTTTATTATCAAAACAGAATAACAAGATAGCTGTTATTACGAATGACCAGGGCGAAGAATTAGTAGATTACAAGTATATAAACAGTTTTTCTATACCTGTAAAAGAAGTAACGAAAAGTTGTTTCTGCTGTAATTACAATGCTTTGATTGAAAATATCTATCTCTTTACTGAAGAAATAAATCCTGAAGTAATTTTTGCTGAAAGCGTTGGTTCATGCGCAGATTTGGTTGCTACGATTGCAAAGCCTTTGGCTGAAATGCATCCTGAACTTAGCGTAAATATTTCTGTGTTTGTGGATGCTTATTTATTGCATTCAATTATTGCAGGAGCGTCTTCTTTTATTGATGATGCAGTCAGGTATATTTTAAAAAAGCAAATGGAAGAAGCCGATATTTTAATTCTTAATAAAATTGATTTATTAGATGAAGATCAAATTAAAGAAGTTCAAAACATTATTCAGCAAGATTATCCTTCCAAAAAACTTTTATCACAAAATTCATTAAACGATGAAAATATTCAGCAATGGATAAATTGTTTTAATGAATTTCACCCCGAGCAAAGAACATCACTCGATATTAATTATGAAATTTATGGCGCCGGCGAAGCAAAGCTTGCATGGCTGGATGCGGTTGTATCTGTTCACACAGAAAAAATAGCGGCAATAAAAGCTGTTATAATGTTTGCAGAAATCATTCATGAGAAAATACAACAGCAACAACTTACCATTGGCCATCTGAAATATTTTATTAATGATGGTGTTGAACAATTTAAAATAAGTTATACTGCTACTTCAAATGAAAAGAACTTACCTGTTAACAGCATTTCAAATAAAGCTTCTGTTTTAATAAATGCATGGGTGCAAACGTTGCCCGAAACTTTGGAAAAAATTATTAATAAAGCGGCGGATGAAGCGGCTTTAAAAACCGATAGCTTCATCAAAATACAATCGTTATCAGCATTTCAGCCTTCCGTTCCAACACCAACACATAGAATAGGAAATTAAATCAGGTATTGTTATTCACAACAATATTCTTCACACCAATTTCACCATATACAACATTCAATGAAGCTTTGCCTTTTGCATAATGCACATTTCCAAAACCGGTTTCGGTAGAAAGGAAGGAAGTAAAATCACCAATCTTCGAATCAATATATAAAGTTTTATCAACAGCATCATAACGTACACCTGTTAATGCCTGCAGATAACCATAACTTGAAAGCGCTCTTGCATACCAATGTCCGCATTCATATTCATTAAAAGGATTGCGCACTTTACCATTATAACGATTGCGGCTTGCACGTGTAATCTGCAAACCTGCATTTACATTTCCCATTAACATTAAATGCGCCGCAACCTGATGCTCAATCCCTGTCCAAACTTCATCACTGTAAACGAAAGGCAAAGAAAGCTTTCCGCCTTTAGGCCATGAGCAAAGTAATAAGCCGCCTTCATCGCCTAATGCATAAGAAGGGCGCTGAGGATTTGCATGATCGCTCAAATTTTTTTTGAAATTGTATTTATAAACAGATAATAAATGACTGTTTATTTTTTTAGAATCAGCAACATCATGAAGCCCGCACATTCTTGCAATCCATGCACCTAACACACCATCAGACAAACAGCCTTTTCCATATTGATATTTCGGCCCTTCTTCCTGCAATAACTTTTTTGCTTCATCAGAATAATTGCCGGAAAAGGATTTTTTTGAAGCATCAACAGGGTTGCCTGCATTTAAACCTTTATACTTTATTTCCTGGAAAAAATATTGACCATTAAATAAATTATGCTCTAAATATTCTTTTCCTTTTGCGAGTAATTCTTTATACTGATTTACATCTTCATTCAAAAAATTTCCCATTGCAATAAATGCAGTTAATGCGCCTACATAAAAGCCGGTGCATAATGCTTCGGGTCCCCAAAATTCAATATCATATGTATTATGATGCGGTTCTTCAATCACACCTTTTTCCCGCGGATCCCATGTAGTAATACAATAATCCAAACTCTTCTTCACCATTGGAAACATTTTCTTCAGCCAGTTATCTTCACCATAAATTCTCCATTCACGATACACTTTCATAATGCCGCCTAACTGACCATCTGCGGCTGCATAAAAAGAATGGTCGGCCGGTTTAATAGGAAGAATTGTTCTGAAGTTTTGATGTCCTGCTTCATTTTGGTCTTCACAAAATTCTGTATGCCTTAAGCTGCGTTCAAGCCGCGGAAATAAATGCGGGATT
>JAICKT010000034.1 GCA_025927795.1 Parafilimonas sp.
ATATTACAGATGCGCCGTTGATACATAATTGTCTCGCAATTTCAAAACCAATACCCTGTCCTGCGCCTGTAATAATTGCAACTTCGTTAGAAAATTTTTTTGAATTCATTTTAATCGCAATAAAAATATTATGCCTTTTGCATTTTTCAATTTTAATTTTTAAAAACTTTTGCTTGAACTAAATTAATCTTCTATAAAAAGCGATGATGTTTAGTAATATAACTCTCTCTGTACTTTGCGACTCCTTAGCATATTCTCTGCGTCCCAACTAAGCGCAGCAAAGAACACGGAGTAGCGCAAATACGCAAAGAGAACCTGGGTTGTACAGAAGAAATATGTTTATCTATGTTTCTTATGTGCCTACTGTGGTTCAAATAATCAAAAAAGTAAAGCTGTATTCACTGTGCATTAACATCTGTCGCCTTCAGCTTTTGCGTAAATTGCCATTATGAAACAGTTGAATATTTTTCTTTCAATGATGATTACGTTATGTGCATGTGCGCAAAACAATAAAACTGTAACATCGCAACATCCTTCATCATCACAATTAAAAAATTATAGCATTGCCACTTTTGCTGCGGGCTGTTTCTGGCACGAAGAAGCTTTGTTTGAAAGTGTGAAGGCGTGAAAGAAGCTATATCTGGTTATGCCGGCGGCACAACTGCAAACCCAACGTATGAAGATGTAGAAACAGGACAAACAGGTCATGCAGAAACTGTAAATGTTTATTATGACCCGAAAGAAGTGAGTTATGCAACTTTAGTGAAAATATTTTTTGCAGGACAAGACCCAACACAAGTTAACGGACAAGGACCTGACCATGGAACGCAATACCGTTCGATTGCTTTTTACAGAAACGATGCAGAAAAACAAGCCATCGAAAATGAAATGAAATCAATTGCATCAAATTATAAAAAACCTATTGCCACACAAGTAGTGCCATTTAAAAAATTTTGGCAGGCAGAAGATTATCATCAAAATTATATTGAACACAATCCTGAAAGCAGTTATGTACAATATGTTTCAGTACCTGAGATAAAAGAATTTCAAAAAGAATATCCGCAGTTGGTAAAGCCGGATCATTTTTTTTAATAAGTTTATTTCATTCTCTCCTTTATAAACGGAATTGCTTTTGAATACGCATCTTCTGTTGCTTCTTTATTATATTTTGGATTGCTGGGATTTGCAAATGCATGCACTGCATCATACTCATAAGTAGTAACGTTTTTACCGGCAGCTTTCATATTTTCTTTAAACTGGTCAACAACTTTTGGTGTAATCCATCCATCTTTCTCTGCAAAAAAACCAATCACATCGCAATTTAAAGTTTTCAATTTGTTTACATCCTGTTCAGGCATTCCATAAAACATTACACAACCAACCGCTTGCTTGCCACCAAGCAAAGCAGTTTGTAAACTCCAGCCGCCTCCAAAGCACCAGCCAATAGTAAACACTTTTGCATTTGCACCTGCATAAGCATAAGCGCCTTTAATAATATTTACAGCTCTTTCTGTTTTTACACCTTGCATTAGCTTGCCCGCTTCATCAGAAGTTGTTGCAACTTTGTTATCATATAAATCAATGGCAATTGCATTTATGCCAAGTTCGTTGCTGAGCTTTTCTGTTTCCTGTTTTATATAATCATTCAAACCCCAGTATTCATGTATCACAAACAAATAATAATTGGTTGGCTTTTGCGCTTTTACTAACCAGCCATGCGCATCTGTTCCGTCTGCAGTTTTAAAAGTAATGTCTGCGCCGTTTGCGCTGTAATAATGAAATGGCAAAGGCGCAGGATGACTTATTAAAAACTTTTTATTGCTTGCAAACTTTGCAAATTGTTCTGTTGCTGCAACAGGCATGCAACATGCAGCCATTTTAGTTTGTGCAAAAATGGATGCAGCAGTTATCATCATTACAAAAAATAAAAAAAGCTTTTTCATAAACTTTGATTTAAATTTTTAAGTACCTCTCAGATATTATGATGGTATTATTAAATTTTGATCTTTGTTCCATTTGACGAAGGAGAAATCTCTTGAATTATTAGCAGCTTTAAATTTATGAGATGTCTCGTTCCTTGACATGACGTTTGTAAAGTCAATTTTATCCAATCATTTTTAGTTTTTAGAATCTATAAACAACATGATTACATCAATTCAAATTCCTGGTGCAATGCCGGAATATTTACATCTGCAAAACCTTTCGCCAGTAATTTTTTTTGAAAATCCTGCTGTACGCTAAACTCGCCATGCACAATAAAAACCTTTTTTACCACCCCTGTTTTTTGACAATCTAAAAAGTGCAGCAGATCATTATAATCGCCATGTGCACTCATGCTACGCATAACTTCTACTTCGGCAACTACCTCGTATTCTTCTCCAAAAATTCTTACTTCTTTTACGCCGTTCATTAATTGTCCACCAAGAGAATTCGGCTCGCAGTAACCAACGATTAATATAGTGTTCCTGCTATCGTTTATGTTATTTATGATGTGATGTTTTATGCGGCCCGCATCTGCCATACCGCTTGCAGAAATTATAATCATTGGTTCATGCCTGTCATTTAAACTTTTGCTTTCATCAACCGATTCAATAAATTTTAATTCTTTAAAAGCAAACGGGTCATCATCTTTTTTTAATAAATTTTCTATGTTAATGTTGAAATTTTCAGGATGATGTTTTACAACTTCTGTTGCTTCATAACTTAAAGGACTATCAACAAAAACCGGAATGCCATTTAATTTTCCGCTGTTACTTAAATCATTTAAAAAATATAAAAGCTCTTGTGTTCTGCCTACGCTAAATGCGGGGATAATCAGTTTCCCTTTTTTATGATTACATGTTTTATCAATCCATTTAAAAAATTCTTCCGGCGTATTAAAAACATTTTGATGCAAGCTATTTCCATACGTGCTTTCAATTAAAATATAATCTGCCTGCGGAAAAGTCTTTGGTGATTTTAATATCACATCAGAATATCTTCCTACATCACCACTAAAAGAAATTTGTTTTGTTGTATTATTTTCTGTGATGCGCACATGTACGGCAGCACTTCCGGTTATGTGACCAGCATCTGTATACAAAACTTCAACGCCATCTTCAATCGCAAACCAATTATCATAATCCACTATCGTAAATAACGGCAATGCCTTTTGTACATCGTCTGTGTTGTAAAGAACATCATAAAGCTCCAAACCTTTTTTTGCTCTTTTCTTATTAGTGAATTTTATATCGTCGCGCTGAATTTCGGCGCTGTCCATCAACAATACTTTGGTAAGATCAACTGTTGCAGGCGTACAAAAAATTTTTCCGTTAAAACCTTCTTTCACCAGCTTTGGAATTAGCCCGCAATGGTCAATGTGTGCATGTGAAAGCAATAAATAACTTATCGTTGTTGCATCAAAACCAAACTTACTGTTGAGCGGAAAAGTATCTTTGCCCAAGCCCTGAAACATGCCGCAATCAAGTAATATTTTTTTACCATTATTTAATGTGATGAGATGTTTTGAACCCGTAACAGTTCTTGCAGCGCCATGAAAACTAATCTTCATAAAATAAAAAATGTTTATGTGCTAAAGATAAGGGGTTGATATAATTGAAGATATATTTAAGTTTTTTACTGAGCCATAAAAGCAGTACCTTAATAGTCTAAAAATTGCCATCATGAAACAACACATCATGTCACGAATTTCTATCGTTTTATTGGCGCTTGTTATGGCAGTGTTTGGGGTTTACCATTTTGTAAATCCGCAAAATCTTGTAGGGTATGTGCCATCTTTTTTACCTGATGCAGGTAATTTATGGGTTTACATTCCCGGTGCTGCATTTATACTTGCAGCCATTGCGTTTATTACAAACAAAATGGTAAGGATTGCAGGTTATTTACTGGCAATCTTGTTGTTTATTTTTGTGCTAACAATTCACCTGCCCAATTTTATGAATGCAGGCGATCCGGGCGTTCGTCAAAGTGCATTGATTAATTTATTAAAAGACACAGCTATTGCTGCGTTTGCTATGCACATTGCTGCTAACTCAACTACCTGATTTCTTATCGGGAAAATTGATTTTATTTCTTACAGTAAAGCTGCAATCAATAAAGGTTTGTGTTGTGAAAAACTATTGTTTGTAAGCATTAATGAAATATTTTTTTTATTTTTTAAAAGAATTGCTTTCTATATTTGTTGCTCAAAGCAAGCAATGTATAATCCTTCTTCCATTTGTTGTTGTATGTGTTGTTGCATATCTCTACGGGGAAGGAAATTGTATTGTAATTAATAAAATAAATTAATAACAAAATATAATAAAAGCCTCCCCGATACATCGGGGAGGCTTTTTTGTTTTATCACACTAACACCAACAAAAAGAATGAGCAGCAAAACAGAAACGCAAAAACTTCACACAGGAAAAATATTTTTCATAGGCTCTGGTCCCGGAAATCCTGATTTGATTACTGTAAAAGGTGCAACAATTTTATCCCAGGCAGAAGTAATTATTACAGACAGGCTTGCAGGCGATGAAATTCTTGAGCGCTATGCAAATCCGAACGCAATTATTATTGATGTAGGTAAACAGGGCGGCAATAAAGAATCTTATAAACAGGAAGATATAAATAAACTACTTGTGCAGTTCGCAGGTTTGTATGAAAAAGTTGTGCGACTTAAAGGTGGTGATATCGCATTTTTTTCAAACGTTTATGATGAACTGCAAACATTGCATGCGAATAATATTGTTTACGAAATAATTCCCGGCATTACAGCAGCATCAGGCGCTTCAGCATATACAGGCGTACCACTTACGGCAAGAGGTTTTGCCAGTGGTGCGCAGTTGCTAACATATTACAGCAACACTGTTATTAGTGATGAAAACTGGAGACGCCTTGCTGCTTTTGAAGAAACACTGGTATTTTATATGAGCAGCAATAACCTGGTTTCTATTGTTGAAAAATTATTGTATGCAGGCGCAGATAGCAGCATACCCTTTATCGTTGTTGAGCAGGCAACAACGCCAAATCAAAATGTTCAATCGCTTACGCTGCAATCTTTTTATGAAAATCCTGCACAAATTTTTACAAGCCCATCAATAGTTATAATGGGTAGGGTTGCCGGCTTGCATAAAGACTTTGCATGGTTTAAAAGTGAACAACAATCAGCAAACTTTTTCCGCGCTCTTGAACAAGAAACAAATTATTTGAAAATAAAATCTTTCATCCAGCAAAAAAACACTGAGCATGTTAACTGAACAAAAGCTTCAATCATTTAAAGAGGTTATAAAAGAATCGTCGAGAGATGAAATCATTTGGATGAGCGGATTTCTTGCAGGTTTATCTGAAAGAAATATTACTGATGGCGCACCGCCAGTTGTAACTAATGCATCAACGGAAAAACTTGTTATCTCTGTTTTGTATGGAACGGAAACAGGTAATTCAAAAAAGATTTCATCGAAACTTGCAACTGCGTTGAAAAGCAAACAACATAAGGTAACCATTACTGCGCTTGATCAATATGCTGTTGCTAACCTTGAAAAAGAAAGTCTTGTGTTCATCATTATGAGCACACATGGTGATGGTGAGCCGCCACTTGCTGCAAAAAAGTTTTATGATTATTTGCAAAACAGCAAAGGCAATTTTAAAAACTTAAAATATGCAGTGCTTGCTTTAGGTGATACATCGTATCCATTGTTTTGCAAAGCCGGCGAAGATGTTGATGCAAGATTAACTGAGCTCGGTGCAAAGCAGGTTTTACCAATTGAAAAATTAGACACAGATTTTTATGCGCCATCTGAAGCATGGATAAATAATGTTTTGAATAATCTCTCTGCTTTATCAACAGGAAAGCCTTTAAGTAATCAGCCAAAACCGGCATTTAAACATGTAAAAGCTTTTTATAAAGGAAGAATTAAAACGCATATTAACCTGAATGACAAGGGCTCATCAAAAGAAACATTTCATATAGAAATCGCAAGTGATGATGGCATTTATTATTTGCCCGGCGATTCCTTAGGCATTGTTCCGCCCAATAAAGATGAAGATGTAAATGAGATTTTAAATTTATTATCTGCAAATAAAAATCAAACAAAACAATACAAAAATGAAACGTACACGCTGTTTGATTTGTTTAAGTTTAAACTAAACATTCTTTATTTGCCTTTGCGTATTGTTGATAAATATGCAGCACTTGCAAAAACAGAATTGCCTTTAATAAGACTTGATTTAAAAAATATTTTGTCTTTATACCCTCCGCAGGAAAATATTTCTGTTGAGCAACTGATAAATATTCTTGAACCCATCACGCCAAGATTGTATTCTATTTCTTCATCGCCATCTGCACATGGAAATAATGAAGTGCATATAACTGTTGGTCGCAATAAATTTTCTGTAAATGAAAAAATAAAATTTGGTTTTTGCAGTAATCATTTTGCCGGATTAAATGAAGGTGATGAAGTTAATTTTTATATTAATCCCAATGATAATTTCCGCTTGCCGGATCACGATAAAGATGTTATTATGATTGGTCCCGGAACAGGTATTGCGCCTTTTCGATCTTTTATTTTTCATAGAGACACTGAAGGTGCTGCAGGAAGGAACTGGCTCTTTTTTGGTGACCAACATTTTTCTACAGATTTTTTGTATCAAAGTGAATTGCTTTCATTTTTTGATACAGGTTCGCTCACAAAAATTAATACAGCTTTTTCAAGAGATCAAAAAGAAAAATTATATGTACAGCATCGCATGTTGCAACAATCAAAAGAATTATTTGCATGGATTGAAGGCGGCGCGCATTTGTATGTCTGCGGATGCAAAAACACAATGGCAAAAGATGTTGAAACAACGTTGATCAGCATCATCAGTAAAGAAAAAAATATTGACGAAAATGAAGCAGCGGAATATTTGAACAGAATTGAAGACGAAGGCCGTTATGCAAAAGATGTTTATTAAAAAAACCTCACCTAAATCATCTCCGAAGAAGAGGACTTTAAACACAAAATAAATTGAAACTTTATTTATAAATCACGTTCTTACTTCTTGCCCTCTCTTTCGGAGAGGGGTTGGGGTGAGGTCAAAAAATAGCAATGGCAGAATCAGTAGTTGAAAAAATAAAAAAAGAAAGCAACAGTTTAAGAGGAACATTAAAAGAAAGTTTACTGGATGAACATACCGGTGCAATAAGAGAAAGCGACCAGGCACTGATAAAATTTCATGGCATGTACATGCAGGATGATCGCGACAGGAGAGAAGAGCGTGCTGCAAAAAGATTAGAGCGTTTATATTCTTACATGATTCGTTTGCGTTTGCCCGGCGGATTACTTTCAGCGCAACAATGGCTTGCATTGCATGAAGTGAGTGAACAATATTCAAGTCCGGTTATAAAAATTACAACGCGGCAAACAATACAACTGCATGGCATTTTAAAACATGACATCAAACCGACAATAAAAACTTTTGATACAGTTAAATTGGATAGTATTGCGGCCTGTGGCGACGTAAACCGCAATGTTATTGCGAGCGCACATCCACGTTTCAGCGTTTTACATGAGGAAATATTTTCTTATGCGGAGAGATTAAGCAAACTGCTGTTGCCAAAAACAAATGCTTATTATGAAATATGGCTTGATAAAGAAAAAATTTCTCCGGATAGAGAAAGGGATGAGTTATATCAGGACCGTTATTTTCCGCGAAAATTTAAAATAGCAATAGCAATTCCGCCATATAATGATGTGGATGTTTTTGCAAATGATGTTGCCGTTATTGCTATTACCGAAAAAAATAAATTAATTGGTTTTAATGTTGGTGCTGGTGGTGGCATGGGTGTTACACATGGTAATGAAGCAACTTATCCGCGCCTTGCGAGTATATTGGGTTTCGTAAAAAAAGATGAACTGCTTAAAACCGTATATGCAATAGCAACTGTGCAAAGAGATTTTGGTGACCGCAATGACAGGAAACTTGCGCGTCTTAAATATACGATTGACAGAATGGGCATTGATGCATTTAAAAGTGAAACAGAAAAAAGAAGCGGTATAAAATTTCTGCCTGAAAAATATTATGAATTAAAAATTCGTCATGATGAATATGGCTGGCACCAGAATCATGAGAAGCTTTTTTATTACACTGCCTTTGTTGAAACAGGAAGAGTATGCGATGACGATAATGTGCAATTGAAAAAAGCGTTTTATGAAATTGCAAAAACAGGCAAAGCGCAATTCAGGTTTACATGCAACCAGAATATTATTATAAGCGATATTTTACCTGAAGATAAAAATGAAATTGAAAACATTCTTCAGTGGCATAACGTAATAAAGGTTACAGAAGCAGCAACACCTGCACGAAGAGATGCCGTCGCATGTGTTGCGTTAAACACTTGCCCGTTGGCGCTTGCAGAAGCGCAACGTTATCTTCCTTCATTGATTGGTAAAATTGAAATCATTTTAAATAAATATAATTTAAGCAATGAAGATTTAAGTATTAGAATGACGGGTTGCCCCAATGGTTGCGGACGACCTTATATGGCTGAGATTGGTTTCGTAGGAACTGCTTATGGAAGATATAATATGTATTTAGGCGCTGATGCAATTGGCAAAAGGCTAAATAAAATTTATAAACAGAATATTGAAGAAGAAGAAATTCTTGAAAGTCTTGATGTGCTTTTAAAAGATTTTTCAGGGAACAAAAATTTTAATGAGCCTTTTGGTGATTATGTGTTGAGAAAAAATATTGTTTAAAAAAATAATTATGAGTGATAATAAAAATAATCTCTTCCCGGTTTTTTTAAAGCTTGAAGAATTAAGATTATTAATTATTGGCGCAGGTGAAATTGGTTATGAGAAATTATGCACAGTACTTAATAATTCACCCAACACAAGAATAAGAATTGTTGCGAATTATTTTAAGCCGGAAGTTGAAGAGTTATCATTTCAATATCCCAACATACAATTAATTTATGCCGATTACAAACCTGTTTATTTAGAGCAATGCGATCTTGTTATTGCAGCCGTAAATGATGTTGACCTTGCAGAACAAATACGAAATGATGCAAAGCAAAAAGGCAAGCTGATTAATGCAGCCGACAAACCTGCACTTTGCGATTTTTATCTTGGTTCAATAATTGCAAAAGGTGATATTAAAATTGCAATTTCCACTAATGGAAAATCACCAACATTAGCAAGAAGATTAAAAGAATTTTTTAATGAAGTGTTGCCTGATGAATTGGAAGCAGTTGTTGCTAATCTTAATTCAATCAGAAATAATATTAAAACCGGTTTTAAAGAACGCGTGAAGAAATTAAATGAGATTACTGCTTCGCTGATTGATAATTAAATTGTTTATTGTGCACTCTGTGTAAAAAAAATGAGCTGCAATTGCAACTCATTTCATTCAATACATGTTCCAAAGTCAGCCCTTGTCAAGGAAATTCAAATGTATAATTTTAGGAATGTGCTGAAATAAATTGCAAAAATTATTTCAATCTTATATAAGAATTTGCATTTATAATTCGCTCGTCTTTTTTTATTAACCTTGTATCTATGAATACTTCAGAGCTTAAAAACTTACAGGCGCCGCTTAAAGAGCAATATCGTGCGCAACCAGAATCTGCTGTGATAACATTAAAAGCATATGGAAAAGTTGGAGATGGAATATCATGCAAAATTGAAACAGGCAAAGCGCTTGTTGAAGCTGGTCTTCATCCGGCTACGGGTGGAACAGGTTTGCTGGCTTGTTCCGGCGATATGCTGCTTGAAGCTTTGGCAGCCTGTGCAGGTGTTACATTAAAAGCAGTGGCAACAGCACTTGCAATTGAAATAAACGATGGAACTGTTACAGCAGAAGGAGACCTGGATTTTAAAGGCACGTTAGGTGTTTCAAAAGAAGTTCCGGTTGGTTTTAAAACAATTCGTTTAAAATTTAATCTTGATTCAAATGCAACTGATGAACAAATGGCAAGTCTTAAAAAACTTACTGAACGATATTGCGTGGTATTTCAAACGCTAACAAACGGAGTTACTGTTGAAACAGAATATCAATCAAAATAATATTTTTCAGATCTAATTACGACCTATAAAAGCTCTTCGTAACAGCGCAACAATAAGTGTAAATACCGCTGAACCAATTACTGACCAAACAACAGGAAAAGGTTTTCCTTCAACCGAAATTTCAAAAATAGCAGGCAGTCCAAATTTACCGGCAATCCACATACCGATATATGCACCTATAAATCCAACAATAATTGATACAAGACATCCGCCAAGATCATATCCCGCCAATGATTGCCCTATTGCACCGCAAATAGCAGCTATTAATAAAAGCACAAGAAATCCTATTAATGTCATAACAGAAATTTTACTAAAAGTAAAAATTAATTTTATTTAAAAAATAGTTTGAATTCTATTATGAAATACAAATCATCATTTGACGTGTTGCTATAAAAGAATTCAACACTCTTCCATTATTTCGCCCTATGGAGTTCTGTTTAATAATTTTAAAAATAATTGCTACTAATATTTTGTTCCTACGAAACTGGTGGGCAGTGTATCTGAAACATCAATAGAGAAAACAAATCAAATAACACTTTAAGATTAAAATAAAAAAACCCGCTCTGCAAAAACGGGTTTTAAAACAAACACGCAAATAATATTATTTGTTTTCAGCGGTAGCCGGACTTATTCCGGAAGAAATTTCCATGATTACATTAGCCGGGAAACCACCTTTAGTTGCGTGTTCTTTTATTAGTTCCTCATTCTTTGCTTTATACACACAATAAATTTTGTCGCCGGTTACATAGCTCTGTATCCATTGAATGTCTGGTCCCATTTCTTTAAGTACGGTGCAGGATTTTTGCGAAATGGCTTTGAGCTGATCAGGTGAAAATTTACCTGCACCAGGAATGTCTCTTTCAATTAAATACGTTTTCATTTCTGTTGAATTTGCAGTTGTTGAATTGTTAGTTGATGTTGTGTTTTGCGCTGACGCAGAAAAAGCCGAAAAAAAAATAATGGCAATAATTAATTTAGAAATCGTTTTCATAACATTAATTTTTAATGGTTAATTGATGAACCAAAAATAGCGGTGATAAGCAGTATAAGGCTGTAACAAATCATTCAATAAATGGTAAATGATATAGCACAAATCATTCAATAAATAGTAAAATTAAATCGCGGAAAAAAGATAATTAATGAAGCAGATCAAGATAAGCCATAGGCAGCAGTCCATATTTCTTTTTAAAACATTTTGTAAAATAAGAAGCGCTGGTAAAGCCAGCATCATATGTTATTTGTGCAATAGAATAGCGTTGCTTCTTCATTAATTCTTTTGCTTTTTCAAGCCTGAAATCTTTTAAAAGAATATTGGGTGATAAACCTGTAAGCGAAATTGTTTTCCTGTATAATTGTGAGTTGCTCATAGCAACGGCATGACAGTATTCGGTTATATCAAAATCAGGATTCCGCCAATTCTCTTCCAGTTTATTAAACAATAATTCAAGTAAGCTTTCATCATTTGGTGCAAGAATTAAAAAATTCGTTTTATCATTTTGAAAAAAATCTTTTGACACAAGTTCTTTTACTGGCGAAGCGATAGCTATTTTACAATCGTCTGCAATCATACACAGGTTAGTTGCAAATTGTATGGTATCGCCAAACATCTTATTACTTTTTTCCACAGGCTCGCCCGCATTAATACCTATTTTAAAACCAAGTGCATTTGCACCAGGATATTGCATATCTTTTTGAATAGCCAGTGCACATGAAACTGCTTTGGCTGCAGACGTAAATGAAATAATAAACCCGCTTCTCTCATGCTCTACTTCACGTCCGCCATATAATGAAAGATTTTTCCTGATAATATTATTATGATGATGCAGCAGTTCATTTGTTTTTTCAATGCCCAGTTTGTACTGCAATAAAATGGGATCAATAGTTTTTGTAATCAATAAAACTCTAAAAGATGTTTCCGTAAAAACTTTCAAACCATCATTTGTAATTTCTGCATTTGCAGGATCGTATATTCTTCCTAAAAAAGATTCAACCAATGTATTGTTTACTTCTATTATTTTATTGGGAATTAAACCATGCGCCCTGCGATGCATTTCTTCCACAGCTTCTTTTTCCGGCGCTTCAATCAGGCAAAAAATATTTTCGCGCTGTTCATCTATCCAATACGTCATGCATTTACAACCGTGTTCGTCCTGGTGCAGCAAATCTTTACGATGTGCTTCGGCCACATCTTTTGCTTTTAAACCCGGGACAATATGTACATCCATATAAATAGGCATATCTTTTTTAGCTTAATGAAGATAATATTTTTTCTTAGTGCAAAGCAGTTCTCACGTTTATCAATTGAAATACAAAAACGCATTAATAATAAGATTTAAATTACTGCTGAATAATAAACTTCTTATAAAATAAATCAGATCAAAAACAGACGTTAAAGCCTGCTTTAAGATATAACTTTTATTTCATCAATTAGGTTGCTTCATGTCTTGCGGTGACAAACAACGTCATTGCGAACGAAGCGAAGCAATCTATATACAGAAGTAAATGTTATATAAATAATAAACCATTTCGAAAAGCTGAAAAATCAATTCAGATACATCATGTTTAAAAAATCAGACTGCTTCGTACCTGGCAGTGACGATTCAGATTTCTGGTACTTCTTTTGAGGCTATTAATAATGTAATAGTGAAAATCCGGTAAACATGATAAACCTATAAATCCGGTATTTCTTTGATTAACTACATCTGTAACAAACCTTGTGAAATAAATAGAAGCCGCTTAATTAGCGGCTTCTTCTTAGATATTATTAATTATAAAAATTTTAATGAGAAATGTTGCATTAAATCAGCATATATTGCTTTATAATAAAAAGAAGAAATAATCTTATTCAAGCTTTATAAAACAATTCTCTTTCCGGTTTTTGCCGATTCACGCGCAGCATCCAATATTCTAACGACAATTAAATTATTTTCAAAAGAAGACGGATCGTTTGAAGTGTGTATCTCACCTTTTAAAGCAGCAGCGAGATAAGCTAAATTATCTTTATAGATGTATGGCTTAACATCAACTTTAAAATATGCTGTTGAATCCCTTTCTTCGAGCGTATTATTATTCAACGCATGCAAATAACCTTTCTCGCCAAACACTTCCATGTCTTTAATGCCAAAAGGCCAATTCCATGATGCTTCTATAATTCCTGTTGTCTGCGGATATTCCAATAATATAGTTGCATCGTCATCTACCTTGGGATACATATTTGGCTTTATATGTTTTGCTATTGCTGTAACAGCAATTGGTGTTTGTCCGTTCATCATCCACGTCATGAGATCGGCACCATAACAACCAAAATCCATAATAGCGCCACCGCCATTTTTTACAGGATCGGTAAGCCATTGTAAAAAATCTTTACTGCAGCCAATTTCTATCGGTCCCTGGTGACCATCATGCACAATCATTTTTCTAACATTGCCAATTGTATGCGCATCATTCACCATTGCATACACCTGCTGATTACTCGGGTACCAGGTAGTTTCATAGTTGGTTAATAATTGTATATGATATTGCTTAACCAAGGCAGCCATGCGTTGTGCCTGTTGCAGCGTAGTTGCCAAAGGTTTTTCAACCATTACAGAAATACCTTTGGGCGCACAAGCTTCCACAACAGCCAAATGATCTGCAATAGTGTTGTATGCAAGAATTGCATCCGGCTTAATGTGGTTAAGCATTTCCGGAACGGTTTTATAAAAAATTGAATCAGGCAATTGATATTTTATTTTATAGCGCTGTACTAAATCCTGATTCGGTTCTGCGATACCTAATATAATTACTTCTCCATTTTTGTACTGTTGCATTAGACCATATGCATGATCATGATTTAGTCCTGCAACACCCACTTTAAGCGGTTGGGTAAATGCAGTAAAAGCAACACATAAAAAACAGCATAATACAAATAGAAATTTATAATGTACTAACGTGTAATTATTTTTCATGATGATATTCTCACAGCACAATTTAATAAACATAATGGATAAGCATTCCGCCAATAATGCATTGCCATTGATTGACTGCGGAAAAATGTATCCGGGAAAAAATATTATTAGTAGTGATAAAATTAAACACTCGCGATTCACTAACTATACCCGATGCTCAGTTTAAACATCAATATTTAATATTTCACATCTCCGCAAAATACTTATGAAAATAAGGAATGGTTTCAATGCCTTTGTAATAATTGGCAAGATCATATTTTTCGTTTGGACTATGGAGATTATCGCTGTCTAAGCCAAAGCCCATAAAAATAATTTTTATATTAAGATACTGTTCAAACAATGCACAAATAGGAATGCTTCCACCACCGCGAACAGGAATTGGTTGTTTGCCAAATGTTGTTTCAATAGCTTTTGCCGCAGCTTTATAACCTTTGCTTTCAATCGGCGTCATATAAGGTTCGCCGCCATGATGAATAATAATATTTACATCAACTGTTGGCGGTGCAATACTTTTTAAATGATTAATAACAAGCGTTGTAATAGTATCTGTTTTTTGATTGGGTACCAAACGGCAACTAATTTTTGCATGTGCTTTTGATGGCAATACCGTTTTTGCGCCTTCGCCTGTATAGCCACCCCAGATGCCATTTATTTCAAGTGTTGGGCGAATGCCGGTACGCTCATTTGTTGTATAACCTTTTTCACCCCATAATTCTTTTACGCCCAAATCTTTTTTATACTCGTCTTCATCAAACGGAGCCTCAGCCATAAGCTTTCTTTCTTCTGCAGAACTTTCAACCACATCATCATAAAAACCGGGAATAGTAATATGATTATTTTCGTCGTGTAAGCTTGCGATCATCTTTGATAAAATAGTAATCGGGTTTGCAACAGCACCTCCATATACTCCACTATGCAAATCGCGGTTTGCGCCGGTAACTTCAATTTCAATATAACTTAAGCCACGCACACCTACATCCATTGATGGCGTTTCAAGCGAAAGCATAGATGTATCACTTATAAGTATTACATCGGCCTTTAATAAATCTTTGTGTTCTTTTACAAACTTTGCAAGATTCGGACTTCCGATTTCTTCTTCACCTTCTATAATAAATTTTATGTTGGTTGGAAGTGAATTGGTTGCTATTAAAGTTTCAAAAGCTTTTACGTGCATATAAAATTGTCCTTTATCATCTGCTGAACCACGCGCATAAATTTTATTATCTTTTATTACGGGTTCAAAAGGGCCGCTATGCCATAATTCTAAAGGATCAGGCGGTTGCACATCATAATGTCCATATACCAAAACAGTTGGCTTATTCGTATCAATTATTTTTTCTCCATACACAATTGCATGACCATCCGTTGCGTAAATTTCTGTTTTATCTGCGCCTGCATTTTTTAATTGTTGCCGTACAGCTTGGGCGCATCGCTGCATATCATCTTTATGTTCGCTGCGTGCACTTACGCTGGGTATGCGTAAAAGCTCAAGCAATTCATCAAGAAAACGTTGTTTATTTTTTTGCTGATAATCCTTCCAATCCTGTATCATATTTACAATTTATGCGGGGCGAATGTAGTTGTTTGTTGAAATAAAAAAAAGGCTGCCTTTTTACAGCAGCCTTTAATATGCGCATTGGAAATATTACATTTTTATTTTATCAACCGTAGTTACAGAACCATCTTTCATAATGCAATCCCCATTTTTTATTTTTATAATTGTGGTTTTGTTTGTGAATAATTGTTAGATAAAATAATCAGAATAATACAGCAGGTATTAAGCCATAATTTCTTGCTTTTTAAAATTATTTTGCCTGAAATGCTATCTCTGAAGCTGGTTAAACAAAGCAAGTTTTGAGTAGAAATCTTCGAAAGTTAAATGCGCATCTACATGTGTAAACACTTTAATATTCCTTCCTGATTTATTAAATACATAATCACCTTTATCGTTAATAACCGGGCAATGCTGTATCATATATTCACTGGAGGAGGGGTCGTTTCCGAATGAAGATCTTAATGCAGTTAATAACACCAAAGGGCTGTCGCCAATAACATATACTTCTCCTGTATTAAAACCGAAATTTTTTATAAGTATGCGAATGCTGTCAATTGCATTGGCAAGATAAGCACCCAATTCTCCCTGTGTTTTTACTTTTAATAATATTGATGAATAAGGCATTATCATTTGTGAATAAGAACTTCTGGGCACCTGCCAAATGGGTATAGAAGATTGATTGAAAATTACCTGTGCAGCTTTTAAATCAATACTCATATTGTATTCGAGATTGGATGCTTCAACAGAAGATGTTAGTGTTCCTGGATATTGCGGCCCGCCAATCCAAATTAAAGTGAGTTTGTCTGCAATTTTCGGTTCTGATAAATATGCACTTGCAATATCGGTAAGTCCTGCACCGCACACAACATATAAAGGCAACTTAGTATCTGTGCGCATGGCTTCTTTTATAATTGCGCTTGCTGCATCAGATTTTTGCGGAGTATTTTTATTAATTAATGTATCGTTTGAACCGGCATATACGGGCATACCATTTTTAATATTCATTATGCTTAAAACTTCTTCTGCTTTGGATTTTGAATCAGTAGCGGTGTGATTAGATGGCGCATGATTATTTTCCGGCAAATGAGAACCAATAACAGCACGAATATCTACGGACGGCGATAAAAGAAAATGTACTAATTCAAATAATCCATCAGGATCGCCACTGAAATCGTTATCAATAATCACACGCATTCTTGGTTGAATTGCGCCTTCAGGAAATATGCTTGTGAGCTTTATATTGCTTGTATCTGTTTGTGCAAAAAGCTGAATGCTTATTAAGCATAACAATGATGTTAAAAACGCCGCAAGGTTTTTCATTTGCGTTTAATTTAATTAAGTGTCTAAAATATATTAATTATTAATGCGAAGAAGCGTAGTATATGGAGAATTATCTTGTTGTTATTAAAGTGCCCGGGACTGGATTCGAACCAGCACATCCTTTCGAACGCCGCCACCTGAAGACGGTGCGTCTACCAATTTCGCCACCCGGGCTTTTTTAAATGTTCGCAAATATAGAAGAATTATACAACCATTAAACTACAGCCGCGCATATCGCTGTTATCTATTCTGCCGAGCACGTTAAAACTTCCATCTTCAAAAATTTCACCTGCATCATCTGTTGCAATAAAAGCGCAACTGTAAATATTTGCAAGGTCAATAATGTTTAAAGCACCTTTGCCAATTGTATTTATTTTAAACGGATCTTCTTCATCACGCACGAAAACTTTCATCCATGACGGGCAATAAAATCGTCCGTCTTTTTTTGCATAAGCCTGCGATAATAATTCTGTCATTCCATATTCTGAATGCACGTTCTGAATTTGAAATTGCTTTTTTAAAATATCATGCACTTCATGTCTTGTTATTTCTTTTCGCCTGCCTTTCATACCGCCGGTTTCCATTATAATGGTTGATGTAAGTTTCATTGGAAATTGTTCCGCAAAATCGAGCAGTGCATAAGTAACACCAAGCAATAAAGTTTTTTGCTGCTGATTTTCCAGTTGCTGTAAAACATCATGCAATTTTTTATAATCACTTAAATAAAAACCGCTTTGTGCATGTTTGCTTTGTTGTATTAAAACATCAGCCATTTTAACCAGCGAAGAATTTCCCTGCTGCAGATAAGAAGGAAGTAAGGCAATAATGCACCAGTCTTTTATATCGCCATAAAATAATTCAAAACATTTTGTAAAGCTTTCTATGTAAACATTTAGGTGTTTTACGTAGTGTTTACTTTTTAATGATTGTGTAGTGCCGCTGCTTTCAAATAATATTTCGTATTCTTCGTTTTCGCAAATAAGCTTGTGCGTTTTAAAAAAAGAAATGGGTAAGAAAGGAATGGATTCGATTGATTTTATTTCTAATGGTTGAATCTTTAAAGCATCGCACCATTGTTTGTAAATTTTATTGTTGTTGTATTGATAAGAAAATAGGTTTAGTGCAAGTGGTGTAAAAGAAATATCTTTTTGAAAAGTTTTGTTAACAAATGAATTGCTCACAATGAAGTGTTACAGGCTTTTGTTTTAAATTTACAAAGAAATGAAATAGCCATAATTTGCGGCAGATTAAAAGATTAAAACTTATATGAAATGAGCAATAATAATTTTCAGGCAATCTTTTATTTCTGCGATGAAACTATTATTGCGAAACGGAGTTCGATGACACCAAATAAAAACAAAATAAATGTCATCAATTCCATCTGACAAAATAAAAACAAACAATTACAGATGAAAGTAAAATTGCTGATTATAGCGCTGATAATAATAACCGGATTTATAACCTGCACAAAAAGCTCTTATAACACTACACCCACGCTTAAATTTATAGGCG
>JAICKT010000473.1 GCA_025927795.1 Parafilimonas sp.
AAAGGATTTAAATATTGCACATCAAACCCACGTGAAAAATCCGAGTCTTTGCCAAGCCATAAAACTTCATCAAATAAACCCACCTGAAATTTTTTTGTTGAAAAACCTAAGTAATGAACCGTGCTGTATTTTGGCTGTGGCCTGCCATTAACTTCATCCCAAAAATTATTTGTATAATGATTATATAAAACGTTATAGGTAAGTTTCCACAATCTTGCCTGTAATCTTAAATAGGGATAATTATTTGCATTATCCGAAAGCAAAAGACTTCTGTAACCATCGCCTAAAAATTGTTTACCATAACCTGCTGCTACAAGAAAATATTTATTTGGTGTGTAGGTTAAATTGAAATCGAAATTGGTGTAAGCAAACCGGTTATTGTTTTTTAATGTTGCTCCATTTGCACCAGGAATAATGTATTTGTTTGATGAAATGTTATAACGATCATACTTTGTAAAGATAACACTGTCAACATAAGAAGGATATTGATTGAAATTTGTAATAACAGAAAGGTTAAATGAAAACTTATCATTAAATACACCCTGCATTCTTACACCACCAGAAAAATTTGTGAGTGCACTGTTTTTCTCGCTTGATTTTAGAATGCCTGCTTCAATATAGGGATCAATTGTAAACACACTGTTTTTGCCAACTGCTCTTATTAAATTTGAATTACTGATATTGGTTTTTAATAACTGATCCAAACCAAAAACACTGTCTTCCAAAGATGATTTGTGTATAACGCCTGTTTGTTTTAATTCAAGCCAGTTCATACTTCTGAATCCGCTGAATACAGAAGAGTCTGCTTCAAACATTAATTCATTCAGCCTGTTTTGCACTTGCTGGTTAAGCGGTATTTGTTGTGCAAACAAGCTGTTGCAAATCATTAAAACAATTACTAAAAAAAATATTTTATAGCTATGATTTTTCAATGGTATTTATTTAGAAATCATAAATCAATTTTCTAAAACTCATGCGCACACCAATATAACCATACATGTCTTTGTAAGCAGCCTGGTTATTTTTTTCATTGCGATAAACTGCACCGGCTTCAATCCTGAGATTTGTTTTTTTATTTAAAATGTATGCCACTCTAAAATCTCCATAATACAATTTTGTACGCAATCCCTGGTCTGTTGTTATATTATCTTCTTTGCTGTGTAAGGAAATTGGTTTAAATATATTATGACCATAATCTACATTAAAAGAAGAATCTATACCGTAATGCGCTGCCATTACTTCTAACCTGAACCACCAGTTTTTATATGTATAATCAGTTACGCCAATAGCTTCTTTAAAATTTGCACCTAACGGATCTGCGAGGGTTTCATTGTTATGAGAATATATTGTTGCATCGTTATCTGAAGCGTAAGAATAAGGTCTTACTGTATTAAATTCTGCAAGCGCATTCCAGCCTTGTACTTTTAGTAAATTTCCTATACGCACACCTGCCTGCCAGCCATAACGCTTTTGCCAATCAGCACTTCCTAATTCATCAACCATTAACTGCCCATAAACAGTAACAGAGGGAATGATTGTATATTTTAAATTTAATCCTGAAATATTATTAAGCTGAACGCCGGAAGGAGATTTAGCTGCATGAACAAACATGATGGGACTTGCCAATGAAATGCCTACATCTTTTTTATGATCTGGTGTTTCATTAGGCGATATCACTGCATTAAAAACTGAAATATTTAAATGTTTTGTTGCATGCCAGTCTAACAAATATGTTTGTCCCCATTTACGCGGATAACCCAATGCATAAATTGTTCTTTCAGGCGTGCTTACATATTGAGACCACATAACTGAATACTGAAAATTGCCCGCAGTAAATGCGGTTCTGAAATACGGGTAAACGGTATTGTAATCACTTAATAATAAAGAGCGATAACCATCGCCAATAAAATTGTTATTAAACCCAAGATCAAATAAAAAATGTTTATTAGGAATATACATCAGCCTTGCAGAAGAATAGCTGAAATCGAATCCTTTTCCGTCACCAATATTTTTATAGCGGTTCTGATAAGGAACTACACCTGTTGTACGAATTGAGCTATCAATGTAACCGGGAAATCGCCCCTGATTTTCATAAATAGCGGTCTCAAAATAAAATTTATTACTAATATTGCCACCGGCTTCATAACCGCGGGTGTTCATTAAATGGAGTTTTGAATGGCCTGGGGTTTGCCTATTTGTAGGTATGCCTCTTTTGCCTGCACCTATATATTCATCAACTATTATATCGGCAAAAATATTAAAAGACTGATGCTGTACCTGCAATAAATGTTCTTCAAAAAATTTTCTATACAGCCAGGAACGATTTGATTTTATATAAGTTGAATCAGTATAAAGAACAGGTTTCCATGTGGTATGTGCAAATGTATCTGTGTTATATAAAATATTTTGTTGGTTGAAATTATTGGTAAGTCTTAAAACCGGGGATTGTGCGTTTAATGTAAAAGAATAAAAAATAAAAAATAAGAAATTAGTTGTCCATAGTTTGATTGATGTTTTTACAAAATGCATTCAGATAGTTTAGTACACAAAATAAACGTAAAATAATGTAAGCAAGTTTGCAGAATTAAAATTTAGTTACCATAGCCGTATTTAAAAAGCGATGTACCTTGTCCAAATTTGAATATTACTTTAATCATAAAGTTATAGTATTTATCTTTTTTATCCGGATTACCCCTTTCTGCATAAAAAGCATAGTGACCATTGGGAATTTCATCAGCTCTGTAAGACAAAGAAGCTGAGAGCTGACCATTTGTATTTAAAAGCACTGTAGTATCTACATAGTTAAATTTGCTTACATCATCTATATGATCGGTAAACGCTTTACGAATATTCATCTCACCTGCTATAATGATATTTTCTGTAAGCGCATATTTTATTCCAACGCCAAATGGAATGGACACTTGCCATAATGAATAAGGCACTAGTTCGGCTTCTGTTTTTAAAGGAGCCAGGTAAACTTTCTGGCCATTATAATGTGTATATGGGTTAAAATTAAATATTGCCACACCTGCAAAAAAATACGGCGTATATCTTATAGTTGCCTGTTGTGTATTGATGTATATGGGATTTGCTGCTTCGCGTATGTCAAAAACGTCATATTCTGCTGTAACAGCAGCTTCAAAAATATTTGATTTGAAATCCAGGTTACGATATATCCATCTTAAG
>JAICKT010000506.1 GCA_025927795.1 Parafilimonas sp.
CGTAGGTGTTGCAGTTAATGTTGCACTGGAGATGTCTGTCCCCTGCGTTCCATCTGCATTGTAGCTAAATCCGTTTACGATATCCGTTCTGTAGGTGGCATCGGTTGTTCTTGCGTAATAGAGGCTTGAGCCGTCAGAAGAAGGAAATTTATATGCATAAAAAGCTAACCTGCCGTTTGAACCAGCTTTTGGCAAGGTTATCAAAGAAAGTGAGGTTGGTATGACGGCGGTGCCTGGTATTTCTAATTCCATAACTTCAAATTCTACTCCTGCTGTTAAATTGAAATTTATTGGAACAAGTGCAGTGTAAATTGAAAAGTTATTGTAGCCATCTTCTAATTTGACCGGATCAATTTCCCATGGAACTGAAGATGTTGCTGAAACCAAAGTTGGTTTTGCTATTGTTTCTGATGCCGGTACCGCTATATTAAAATATAGATCTGACATATTGGTAGTTTCAGTGAGATCCGATTTTATGTAGATCTTCACTCGGTTTGGTGCGTCGCCTATTCCAATACTGGCTTGTACTTTACCCTGTGCTTTAATCAAAAAAGGAGTAAAAAATATTAGAACCATCAGGGAAGTGAATATTTTTTTCATAAACTTGGTCATTTTGAAATGTTATAAATTAAGTTAGGGCAGCAATTGGTTCTTTATTTCGCCTGTGTTACTTTCTAATATGTAATTATAAAGGAAACTTTTATCATTGATAATTCCGATAAAATTGACCTTGCCATCCATGTTTAAATCAGAAGGAGAATATACATTTGTTAGAATATTACCTGCAGTTGAATTTAGGGTCGTGTTGTAAATATATCCTTTGTCATTTTTAATGCCTACAAAATTTACCAGACTATTCATATCAGCATTCCCTCCCCACAAAATATATTTTCCATCAGATGCCACGCCATGGGCATTGTTTCCTCCAAATAAAAAAGAAGAAGCAGTAAAATCAACAAAAGAGGTTACGGATTGTTTTTCAGTTAGCAGGGGAGTTAAAGTGGCCGGGTCCGTACTTATTCCCAAATGGTTGCGGTGCCTCACGGCAACTGTGTAATTCCCATCGGCAATGTTATTAAAAGTAACCGGGCTTTTCCCATCCACATCTACAATATCGCCATCGCATTGTACTAATGCACTTCTTGTTTGAACGATATTATCTCCTGCTGCTGTATTTCTTAGTTCTAAAAATATCCAGTCTATAATATTATCGCTTTGTAAAGGTTGGGCATTAAAAACCGTGGCATCAGCGGCTTCAGTAACCGGGTCATTTATCCTTACAAAAGCAGTATTGTAAGGAGGCTCGCTGTAGGGGTCGGTTAACGGGATAACACCTGCGGCTCTCAGGTTATCTGACATAAGATGAGTGGCTGTATTATAAGGGCCTTGCAACAATACTTTCGCCTTCAACAAACTAAACTTATCAATAGCGGTAATGTTAACAGATGTATTTGTAATTGAAAAGGAAATAGTGTTCGCAACTTTGTCGATTGTTCCTGAAGAAGACCAGTCTGTGCCGTCGAAAATATAAGCCTTAAGATTGTCCTCATTTCCAAACACATCAGCCGTTTCCGCATATTTCGCCCGGGCAGAAAGAGTTCCATTAATGCCATTGCTGGTAATTGTCCAGTTTGATTTTAAATAATCTGAAGTAGAAGGAGGCTTGTTGCTGCAGGCTATGTTGTGGAGTTGCATTCCAACCTTTGCGCCATTATTACTCCCGCTTGTAGTTAAAAACACAGGCCTGTAGAGGCTTCCCGCGCCGACAGGGATTTCATAAGAACTTAAATTAACTGCTATTTGTTTAATTACCTGCCCCGAATTATTCGTCTCAATGAATTTATTATCTGCCATTCCGCTAGCCTGTGCTATATCAGATAATGTAAAAGAATGGCCATCAGTAATGAATTTTCCATTTGAAAATTTGAGTGAACCAGTCAGTGTTAAATCGCTTTGAAGCCAAACATTGTTCACATTATCAATTTCAAGATTAGAAATAGTTTTTCCGTTCATATTTATTGATTGCGAATCTGTTCCTTGTAATAAATATTTTCCGGTTGATGGAAGACCCTTGGCGCTAGTAATATCGTTGGTAACGGTAACCTTTCCTCCTGTTTGTACGACGAAACTAACTGAATCAATTATCAGTTGGGCCTGTGATTCATTTGTGCCAACAGTAAACAAACAAATAATGATAAATAGTATTCTACTCATAAAAGTTAAAAAGAAATCCTTCTGTTGTTTATAGTTTTATAAAATTAGATCAAAGCATCCAAACAACAATCAACAAGATGGGGAATTTATTAATTGCATTTTTCAAAGCTAAATAACCTCTATTTCAGGCAACGAAAATAATGGAAATATTCCTGGGGGCAATTTTGTTTTATTGATCTTTCTTATGCCGTTTGTAATGGCTTCGGTTTTTGTGTATTTCTCAATTTAGCTTACGTTTGTAAAACTTAATTAAAACTCATGGCAGTAGAAATAAAAGTACCTGCGGTAGGCGAAAGTATCAACGAAGTTACCCTTACGAAATGGATAAAAAAGGATGGGGAATGGGTAAACAGAGATGAGGTGATTGCTGAATTGGAAAG
This sequence comes from Parafilimonas sp., assembly GCA_025927795.1. Classification (GTDB taxonomy): domain Bacteria; phylum Bacteroidota; class Bacteroidia; order Chitinophagales; family Chitinophagaceae; genus Parafilimonas. Next base: position 2,595 of record JAICKT010000506.1, read on the forward strand.
TGAAAAAGCGACTTTTGAAATCAACGCCGAACAAGCGGGCATTTTACATACTGTGGCCAAAGAAGATGAGGATTTGAAAATTGGAGATGTAGTTGCTACTATAGATGAGAAAGCCCAAAAATCTGCGGGCGGCAGCGCCACGCCGAATGTCAAAAATGAGTCGGAAAAAAGCGCAGTAGCTGCTTCTCCTAAATCGTCGCCGGAGAAGGCAGCAGTAGCTAAAGAACCAGAATCAGATAACGGCAAAGGCAAAGAGGAAATAAAGAAATCTGGCACCATCGAGATAAAAGTGCCTGTTATCGGAGA
>JAICKT010000522.1 GCA_025927795.1 Parafilimonas sp.
AATTTAATACCACAATATCATAGCCTTTGCTTCGCATTTCATCAGCAAACTTGTAACGTGCAGAATTGTTCAAATATTCATCATATAATTGCTGTATAGATCTTGAATCGCCGGGATCAAAGCCATCTAAAATTATAACAGGCTTTTTTACTTTTCCGTTGCAGGGATGATTTGTTGCAAAATAATAATGAATATTTCCCTGACCTTTAAAAGTATTGTTTTCATAATCAGTAAACGGAATATCGGCAGTTATATAACCATCTTTATCGCATGATGTACCTGTATTTAAAACGACATTCTCAGGTTTTACTAATTTAAAATAAGCATACGTGGTAACTTCAGTATTATTCTGGTACCTGATTATAAATTTTATAATCTTTTTCCCATAAGAAGGATAGGTTACAGCGATAGTATTATTCAACCCAATATTTATTAACCCGTTTCCATTATTAAAATTTGCTTTTAAAGATTGAATAGTGTTACCTGTATTTTGCAGGTATAAGTTAGAAGATGTTTGAAAATTAATTTGTAATCCTTCTGCGCTGTTTACCAAAGGACTCATTATGCTTATTTGCTTTTTCCAATAAGGACTTCGTGCCCGCTGCGGAACATCATAATAAATACCATTCCGGTTTTCAAGCAGGTTATCTTCAATTGCATTTGTATCAATCTGGTTAAATTCAAAATTAATAATACCAATAGGTACTTTGCCTGTTTCTTTTATTGCTGCAATTTCTTTGTCTACTGCCTGTGGTTTTATTAAACCTGTTTTATTGTATTTGGCATTATATAGTTCAAAGTAAGCTTGCCTGAAATGCTGCAGGTTGGATGTATCAAAATAAGCAGTATTAAAAACATGAAGCATGGCATAAGGATATACACGGTCGTATAAGATGCCTGTAGTAACAGGTTTTTTATTTAGATTTTGAAATACGCTGTCAGCGTCATGTGTAAAAGAGGAAAATTTTTGTGCTTTGAGCAGACTGGTAGTTGCAACGATTGATACGAGCAGTAAAGCTTTTGTTCTCATAAAAATTATTTAAAGGTTAACGTTTAAAGAGGTTTAGCAATTCTTATGAAAGTAGATCAAAAAGGCATCGTTATATTCTGCTACTAATATATGCAAATACTGAAAACTTATTTTATATTTTATTATGAATTTATTGAAATGCTTAACTGCAATTTATGATTGCGGGTCTTAGTACTGAGGCCCGTGCTATGTTGAATGTCTGTTGCTAAAAAGAATGATTAAAAAAGTGAGTTTCAAACGAGTTAATCAGTATGCTGAATAATTAAAATAATCATACGGTAAAGAACTTAAGATAGTAAATATTTTAAGTTGCTTTGAGGAAATTGATTGAAACAATAGCGCTTTTGACGGATATAATTTTCCATATACAATCATTACAAGCTTATCGTTTATATAGAATTCTTTCCGCGTTCTTTCATTGCCAGTTTTCATTAAAAAAGAACTGTCTTCAATTTTGCCTGTAATTGTTACGTTGTCATCCTCTGTTTTATTATTCCATTCGTTTGGCAGGGTAGTTATTGTTGTACTGTCTGTCCCATCCCAAAAGCGGGTATAATTGTTATGCTCGTTTGCATTGGCTTTATAGTTAATTGCAAATGTTGCCAGCGTATCATTATTAAGTGTTATTGCATTTGAATAACCCGGAATTATGCTGCGTTCATCCAGTGTGTACGATTTACTGTTGAGAGAGTAACTTCTGCCCCCATCACTATCTTTTATTTTTTCTCGTTCGCGTTCTGCTACCTCTCTTTCAGCATAATTAATGATGCAGTGATAAGTACTGTCTTGTTCTTGAAAACCAAAATCTGCGGTATATTCAATAGCTTTTGCTTTATAAAGATTAAGTCCCGTAAAAATGGTAACTGCACCCGTTGCAATATTGCCGGCAGTATTATGGTGCACGCCTGTTTTTTTGTATTGAGCGCCTGCCATTTGAAATGAAATTACAGGCTCAGTGATTATATCAATGTGTTCATTATCGCTTTTAAAAAACAACTGTTTTATTGGTTCATCAAAAATTTTAGTATCAATAAATACACAGGCCGGTTTTAACCAGAGTGATTTTTCACTTTCGTATTCAGGTTGAAAAAGCCATGTAGCAATGCTGTCAAAAGCTTTTATAAAATCTGCAGGATATGCAGGCAATCTCTTAAGTACCACCTGGTCTTGCGGCAGAGTTCCTTTATAAATATTTACTGATAAATCTCTGTCAAGAATAACCGAATCAGTAGACCCATTTATCAATTTGCATTTTAAATCCAAGCTTGCACTTAATGAACTATCCGTATTATCGTTAAACGAAAAACCAGCTTGATCGAAAATTTGCAAAAATAAATACCATACTCCCGGTTGCCGGTCTTTAAGCTTTGTATTGAATCTTGGCATATCAGAAAAAGAAAAGACCGGTACAGGTTTTACCGACAAAACATTTTCAGGCATAATTAAATTCCAGCGTTGCTGTAAAGCTTTTGCAAAACTTTTTTCTATTTTTTGTTTTATGGTATCATCTGCAATTATTATAAGTCTTTTTAAAGCAGCATCTGCATAAGGCTGCCATATATATTCAAATCGCGGAACAGATAATGCAGGCTGTTGACTATTGCCACAAAGTGAAATAAGCATGCAGAAAATAACAACTATAAATGATATGTTTTTCACGCTGTTAATAACAGAACTTTTCTACAATTTAATCAGAAAAAATATTGTTACAAATCTTGTCTTTGCAGT
>JAICKT010000144.1 GCA_025927795.1 Parafilimonas sp.
ATCGGTTACAATATATTGCCAGTGATTGCCAAGAATTGAAGTGAGTTTTTTCAATGCTTTCAAATCCTGCCGCACTTCCTGGATGGCGATAATATCAAATTTGGAAATGATTTCAGAGATATAATAAAAACATTCATTAACACGATCGCCATAAGCGGGTGAATCAAATTCTCTTATATTCCACGATGCAATAATGAGATTGCTCTCTAAATGTTTTTCAGGAATTTCATTCTTAAGTTTTGTTCTTAGTTTAAGCAGCCTGTCAAGAATTCGCTTACCAACAGTTGTATTACTATTTATGTTTTGATAAAAAGGCACAGTAAGTTATTCGCTTATAAAAATAAATATGTTTTGAATAGGAGCCGAAATTATTACTTCAATTATGCACAATAACAGCAAGCATTTTTTAAAATTATTTTTCAGATAATTCAATCCACACAGGTGCATGATCGCTTGATTTTTCCCAACCACGCACATAACGATCTACACCTGCAGCAGTAAGATTTTTTTTAAGATGCGAGCTTAATAAAAAATGATCTATTCTTAAACCTGCATTACGCCCGAAAGCATTACGGAAATAATCCCAGAATGTATAAATAACTTCATTAGGATAAAGCGTGCGAATAGCATCTGTCCATCCCTGTTCAACAAGTTTATGAAATGCTTCGCGTGTTTCAGGACGGAACAATGCATCGTTCACCCAACGCTCAGGTTTATATACATCAAGTTCGGTTGGCATTACATTATAATCACCCGTTAATATAACAGGTTTATCAGATGCTAAAAGTGTTGCAGCATGTGCCGTTAATCTTTGAAACCACATAAGTTTATAATCGAACTTAGGCCCTGGTGCAGGGTTACCATTAGGCAGATAAAGACAGCCAATTGTAATATCATTTATCATCGCTTCAATATAACGGCTGTGTTCATCATTGGGATCGCCGGGAAGTGCACGTCTTATTTCCTGAGGCTGTGCATTACGCGCAAGTATGGCAACGCCGTTCCAGCTTTTTTGACCATGCCATATTGCATTATAACCTGCTTCATTAATAGACTGCAAAGGAAATTTTTCCTGGGGTGCTTTTAGTTCCTGCAAACAAACTACATCAGGTGCAGATTCTTTCAGCCAGCGAAGTAATACGGGTAATCGCCCGTTAATTCCGTTTACATTATAGGTAGCTATTTTCATAGATAAATGATATTATATTGATGTAAATATAATTCAGTAATAAAAACAATAATGAGTAAGTAATTGTTGACAGACAAATTAATAATGCCAGATTTTAAACATTTAAACCGCCCATTGTTTTTCCATTCATGCGCACAAAAGCTTCCGCAGCTTTTACACCTAATTCTCTTCCGCGAAAATCTTCCATTGCTGCATGCCCGCATGCATAAATGCCCGGCGGATCCTGGCTGGTGTGACAATACAATGCTTTTCTTTTTTGTTCCTGCGTTGATGTTATATCAACATAATCTGTTGGATGAAATGTGCTGGTTTGCTCGCCTGCGCAAACTTCAAAAAAATATAAAGGCCATTTATTTGTTGTTCGCATCCATGCCTGTACAGTGAGTAAACTTGCAACCTGGTGATCTTTATGCGAATCAAGCGGCCAATGTGTGAAAACAATATCAGGATTTTCTGCGCTGATAAATTCCTGCATCTTATTTACCCATTCGTTATTCAAAATTGTATCACCATCAATCTGGCCGGCAAATACAGGCTTGGCTTGTAAAACTGCACAAGCATTTATTGCTTCCTGTTTTCTTATAGCTGCAGCTTCGTTGTGCGATTTGCCTTCAATACCTGCTTCGCCCGTTGTTAAATAAATAATTGTTACATCGTTGCCTGCTTGCGCATAAGCTGCAATTGTGCCACCACAACCACTTTCAGGATCATCAGGATGGCCGCCAACGCAAACAATTTTTTTCTTTTGTGCTGATTTATTCTGAGCTTGTACTAAACCAGGTAAGTATAAAGTACCCAAACCTGCAGAAACATTTTTTATAAATTGACGACGGTTTTTGTTTGATGTTTTCATGAAGCAATTTTGTTTAAAGTAAAAGATTTAAATAATGATAAAATATTTTTAATGAAGCTGAATTTTAATAATCGAGTGTTTTATTTTCTAAAAAATTCAACTTAAGCATTTTTTAAAACTACTCTTAGCGGATTCTAATAGTTTCTATTTTTACAGATAAACATAATTAAATGCCTGAATTAAAAAGAAGAACATTTATTAAAAATACAATGGCTGCAGGAATCGCAACTTCAATTATACCCGATATTTTGCAGGCAGAAGATAAAACCGCGTATAACAAAAATTCATCAGCAAAGAAAAAAGTAATTGTTGCAGGTGCAGGTATTACCGGTTTATGTTGTGGTTATGAATTGATGAAAGCTGGTCATGATGTAACAATTTTAGAAGCCAGCGGAAGATATGGCGGGCATATTTTTACAGGGCGTGATGGTTTGTCTGATGGTTTATATGCTGACTATGGCGCAGACCATATAACACAACCTGGCTATGAAAAATTTTTTGAATACTGCAAAGAATTTAATCTTGAAGTAATTCCTTATCCCAATGCAGAAGGTTCTGAAGCTTCATCGAACGGAAACACATTGAAACAAATCAACGGAAAATTTTATACAACTGAAATGCTTGCTGATGCTGCAGTATTAAAACAATTTGGTTTTAATGAAAAAGAAATTTCGTTCTTATCAAAAAATCCATGGTATGCATTAAGTGCTTTTTATCTTGATAAATACACAACAAATTTTAAAGACCCTTATCAACCTTTTGGTGTTGGTTATGATGATTTAGATAAAATTTCTGAAAATGATTTATATAAAAAAGAAGGCGCATCAGAAACGGCGCTAAATTTTTTAGGCGGAAAAAATGTTTCTGCTTTATATGCAGTTTGGAGGTTATATCTTATGAAAGCAAGAGGTATTCCACTTTCGGAAGGCGATACTTATCATTTAAAAAATGGTAATGAACAATTACCCATTGCGTTTGCAAAAAAACTTGGTGATAAATTAAAACTTAATCATGCAGTTACATCAATCAAGCAAAATGCAAATGGTGTTACGGTTAGTTATAAGCCGTTTGGCGCTGATGAAGAAAAAGAAATGAACGCAGATTATCTTGTTAATTGTATTACGCTTCCTGTGTTTAAAAATATCTCTGTAACGCCTGCTTTATCTGCAGAAAAACAATACGTGGTTGATAATCTTGCTTATTCTTCGCATCCGTTTTTTGTGTTTGAATGCAGCACAAAGTTTTGGCTTGATGATGGATTTAAAAGTATTAATATGGAATTTGAACATCCTGATATTTCGTCTATCTGGATGGAAACAAATAATGTTGATACAAGCCGTATTATTTTAAAAGCATACGGACCAAGCGGTGTTTCTCCGCAGCGTGTGCTGGCTGCTTTCAGAGAAGTTTATCCGGGTAAACACGATACGATAGAACAAGCATTAACCAAAGACTGGAGTAAAGATAAATATGCGCCGGTATGTGAAATGGAACCTTTTCCTGTTGGAGAGATGCACAAATTCTGGCCACAAATTATGATGCCGGAAGGAAGAATTTATTTTGCAGGAACTTACGCAGATAATATGAGTCGTGGCATGGAATCATGCATTCGTTCTGCACAGCGAGTGGCAAATGAAATTGATAAGGCTTAATAGCATCTAACTAATTCATGTTTCATATTTATTTATTAACTATTGCACAATGAACGTCATGTCGAGGAACGAGACATCTCATTAATTGGAATTGGTTATAACCCAAGAGATTTCTCCTAACGTCGAAATGACGTTTAAAAATTTTAATTGTAAAAAAGTCTTATCCTTATTAAGATTTAAAATTCACATGATAAAAACAAAAACGTTTCTTTTTTTAATCCTGTTTCTTGTTCTTTTTTGCGTGATAAAAAACTTTGCAGCAAAAAATAAAATCGCTCAACAAAATCATGCTCCCGTTGTAAAAATAATTTCTCCAGAAAACAACAGCAGTTATAATACAGGTGCACAGGTTCATTATGAAATAAATGTTTCAGATAAAGAAGATGGTGAATCGAAATATGATGAAATAGATGCAAAGCAGGTTTTGCTTGAAGTAAAATATTTTAATGATGCGTCGAAGATTAGCACATCTGCAAATGCAAATGATGCGCCTGGTCTTGCTGCAATGAAAACATCTAATTGTTTTAATTGCCATGGCTTTGATAATAAAGTAATCGGTCCTTCCTTCAATGAAATAAATAAAAAGTATAAGCCAAACACAGCAAATATTTCTTTGATGGAAAAAAGAATTAAAAATGGTTCAACAGGTGTTTGGGGAAAAACGCCAATGCCCACACATCCTGAATTAAGTGATGAGCAAATAAAAAATATGGTGCAATGGATTACACACAATGCTTCTGCACCCAACGTGCATTACTATATAGGTTTAGAAGGAAACTTTAGTTTACAAACTGTAAATAAAAATGGTGCTTATGCATTAACGGCAAGTTATACAGACCATGGAATAAATAATGCATCGCGTTTGGAAGGAAGAGATTTGATAGTTATTAAATTGAAATAAGCTTGCTACTTCATCAGTTTATCTTTTATTTCTTTCCAGGTTATTAAATGAATATTGTTTGCAGCTAACACTTTTTTACATTCTTCACTTGAAAAGAAATCATAATCTGCCTGTCGCCATGCTGCGCCATAATCAGGATGGTCTTGCGTGATTGCTTTCATTTCATCATCATCAAAAGCAGCATGTAATAAAATGCAATTAAGTCCGGGTGTTAACGATTGAAAGATCCTTTCATACTCTGCAGCTCTTGTTTGAATATTGCCCGGTGGAAAAACCATGTACACAACATTAGTGAGCACATCTTTGTCAGTAATTAAATCACTGATATCAACTCCGTACACAAGTTTAAAAGCATTTACATTTAACAAACAGGGAAGATGATATTCATGTGCAAGCTTTAAATAAATTTTCAAAAAATCTTTTCTGAAAAAAACACTGCCCATGTGTGAATCAAGATGTGTTGGATGCACACCGGCTTGTATAGCTTTTTCAATTTGACTACGCAGTTCTGTTTCCACTTCATCAAGTTTTGCTTTTTTGCCAAGGCTATCCAAATCATCATAAAAAAACCCATTGCTGTTTAATAAGCTGCTTACTTTATCTTTTGAAGCAACAGAACTCCATTTATAATATTTCCATTCGCTGGTTAAAGTAAGATGAATACCAAGGTCTGCATCAGGATGTGTTGATGCGTAATGTGCAATCTCAGAAAACCACGGGCAAGGCACCATAATACTGCCTGAACTCACATAGCCTTTTTCCAAAGCATTTATACTTGCGGAATCTTCAGAATGTGCAACACCTAAATCATCTGCATGAAGAATAAGCAGCTTTGCATTTTTTGAATATCCTAATTTTTCCTGTATGGTTTGTTGTGCAATTGATGTTTTGTAAAATATCAGCAAAATAGCAAGCAGTAAAAATTTATTTTTCATGTATTAAATAAAATAAATTAATGAATATTTATTCACTTAATGCTAAAGCAATCCTTCATCTGCAAAACTGTAATAACCTTCCTCACTTACAATAATATGGTCTAACACCTTTATATCAAAGTATGAAGCTGCTTCAGTAATTTTTTTTGTAAGCTCCTCATCTGCACGGCTGGGTCTTATGCTTCCGCTTGGGTGATTATGACAAAGAATTATACTTACAGCATCATTCTCTAATGCTTTTTTTAAAATAATTCTCGGGTCTGCAACCGTACCAGTTATTCCGCCTTCACTAATAATTTCGCAATGTTTTATTTTATTGGCGCGGTTTAAATAAACAATGGCAAACACTTCATGATTTTTAAACTTCAGTTGCGCTCTCAAATATTCTGCAGCATCCCTGCTTTGAATAACTGCACTTATTTTTTTCTCTGATATTTCTCTTCTTAATCCCAACTCCAAAGCTGCAGCAATTGTTACTGCTTTTGCCTCACCAATGCCCTTCACTTTAAGTTTTATAATTTCTTTTATTGATAATTTTCCAAGCTTTTGCAAATCATTATCAACCGCAGCCAATAATTGTTTGGTAACATCAACAGCGCTTTTATCTTTTGTTCCGTTGTTTATTAAAATGGCAAGCAATTCTGCATTGCTTAAGGAAGCATAACCCTTTAATAACATTTTTTCGCGTGGGCGATCATCAACCGCCCAGTTTTTAATAGAAATATTTGCCACAGAAAAATTTAAAACATCAAATTAGTATTTCTTTCCCGAATTTTTATCTTCGCCACTTAATTGCTCATCATGGCTCCATCAGTAAAAATTTTTTCCGGCAGAGGTTCACATGAACTGTCTGCCGAAATTGCGCGCAGTTTTAAGATACCACAGGGTAAAATCAATATTCAAAAATTCAGTGATGGAGAAATTCAACCCGTATTTCTTGAAAGTATTCGCGGAGATTATGTTTTCCTCATACAAAGCACATGTTCTCCATCAGACAACATAATTGAATTATTATTAATGATAGATGCCGCAAAACGCGCAAGTGCTTATAAAATTATTGCTGTAATTCCTTATTTCGGTTATGCAAGGCAGGATAGAAAAGATAAGCCACGCGTTGCAATTGGTTCTAAACTGGTAGCATCATTGCTTGAAACTGCAGGTGCAAACCGTGTAATAACAATGGATTTACATGCACCACAAATACAGGCTTTTTTTGATATCCCCGTTGACCATCTTGATAGCTCTGCGATTTTCATTCCATACATAGAAAATCTTAACCTTGAAAACCTTACCTTTGCCGCCCCCGACGTGGGAAGTAGCAACCGGGTAAGGGAAATTGCGAGTTATTTTAATGCAGAAATGGTGATTTGTGATAAGCATCGCAAGCGGGCAAATGAAATAGCAAGCATGGTAGTAATAGGTGATGTGGAAGGCAGGAATATTATTTTAATTGATGATCTCTGCGATACTGGTGGCACACTGGCGAAAGCCGCAGCTCTTTTAAAAGAAAAAGGTGCTATAAGCGTAAGGGCATTATGCACGCATCCTGTTTTAAGCGGTAATGCTTACGAAACAATTGAAAACAGTGAGTTGGAAGAATTAGTGGTTTGCGATACCATTCCACTTAAATCTGATTATTGTGGCAGTAAAATAAAAGTTCTTTCAGTGGCAGATCTTTTTGCAATAGCAATAAGAAATGCTTATGAAAATAAAAGTATAACCAGCCTTTTTATTCATTCACAATTAAAAGAAAAGGTTGGCAGAGTATAAAGCGTAAAATCAATTTTAATTATATGAACACAATTACAATCGAAGGACAACTGAGGACCGAAACGGGCAAAAAAGCCACCCGCCAGCTTCGCTCTCAGGAACTGGTGCCTGGTGTAATTTATGGGGGTGCGGAGACTATTAATTTTTATGCTCCTGCAAAAACATTTAAAACACTTGTATATACCAGCCAGTTTCAATTAGCACAGGTAAACATAGATGGAAAATCTTATACCTGCATTTTGAAAGATTTACAATTTGACCAGGTATCAGATGATTTAAATCATATTGACTTACTGGAATTAGTAGAAGACAAAAAAGTTGTTGCTGATCTTCCTTTAAAATTTGTAGGCACGCCTTCAGGCGTAAAAGAAGGTGGTAAGCTGATTACCAAAATGAAATCTCTTAAGGTAAAAACACTTCCAAAATATTTAAAAGAAAATATTGAAGTTGATATCAGCAATCTTGAACTTAATGGTAACATTCGTGTTGAAGATGTAAAAGCAGATAATATGGAAGTGCTGAATTCACCGCGTATTCCTATTGCCTCTGTTACATTAACAAGACAATTGAAGCAGGAAGAAGCAACTACAGCAGCACCTGCAGCTACAACAGCAGCAGCAACTCCGGCTGCACCTGCGGCACCAACCAAAGCAGCACCTGCAAAAGAAGAGAAGAAGAAAAAGTAGAGTATATATTTTTACATGCAAAGCCCTGTAATTTTACGGGGCTTTGTTGTTTAAAATAATGAACTTTAATGAGCAAATTTTTAATAGTTGGTTTAGGTAACCCTGGTGCAGAATATCAGCATACGCGCCATAATATTGGGTTTGATGTAGTAACTGCATTTGTATTAAAACATCAGGGAACTTTTTCAACACAGCGGCTTGCAGAAACAGCAGAAGTAAAGTATAAAGGAAAAATTTTCATCTGCATAAAACCTTCTACTTACATGAACTTAAGTGGTAAAGCATTTAAGTATTGGATGGATAAAGAAAAAATTCAGCTTGAAAATACCTTAACTATAGTTGATGACGTTGCGCTGCCTATTGACACATTGCGTTTGCGCCCAGCAGGCAGTGATGGCGGTCATAATGGATTAAAAGATATTCAGCAGGTTTTAAATACAGTAAACTATCCTAAGCTGCGTTTTGGAATTGGCAATAATTATCCCAGAGGAATGCAGGCTGAATTTGTACTTTCAAAATGGTTTCCGGAAGAGCTTGCTTTGGTATGGAAAAAAATTGAATACTGCTGTGAAGTGATTGAAAACTTTGGCACCATCGGCATTGAGCGCACGATGAATGCAGTAAATAATTTAAAAATCAGTGTTTAGATGTAGTGTTATTAAAAACATTATATTTATTTTTAGAAACCGAAAACCTGCTTAAATGAAAATATTTTGTGTTGGTAGAAATTATGCTGAACATGCCAAAGAATTAAATAACAATATACCTGCAGAGCCCGTTATCTTTTTAAAACCCAAAAGCGCTCTTTTACTTTTAAATACTCCCTTTTATTATCCGGAGTTTACAAATGAATTGCATTACGAGGCTGAGCTTGTACTGCGCATTTCAAAAAACGGTAAATATATTTCGGAAACCCAGGCTGCACACTATTATAATGCTGTTACAGTTGGTATTGATTTTACGGCGCGTGATGTACAAAATGAATTAAAAGAAAAAGGATTGCCCTGGGAAAAAGCAAAAGCATGGGATGGCTCAGCAGTTGTTGGAAAATGGGTTGATCTTAGGCCTGAGATGATTTCAAAATCAATAAATTTTTCTTTAAAGGTGAATAGTGAACTCGTACAATCAGGCAATAGTAAAAACATGTTGTTTTCGTTTAATCGAATCGTTTCAGAAATATCAAAATATTTTGCACTGAATATTGGTGATCTTGTTTTTACAGGCACACCTGAAGGTGTTGGTGAATGCGTTGTGGGTGATGTTTTAGCAGGTTTTTTTGAAAATGATAAAGTTTTTCAATTCGATATAAAATAATTACTGAATTTTTTATTCTGTTCCCGCACCAGATATTTGCGTAATGCTTGATAATAAGATTCTTGCCAATGCTTACAGGCTCATGGCTTTAGCCAGGTGTATGAGCGATATATATGAAAATAACAGGCAGGTTTGCAAATATGTTCACTCCACATCAAAAGGTCATGAAGCCATACAGATAGCAACAGGCATACAACTTTTACCAAGCGATTTTATAAGCCCATATTACAGGGATGATAGTTTATTGCTTTCAATGGGTTATACACCATATGAACTAATGCTGCAATTATTGGCAAAAGCAGATGATCCTTTTTCCGGCGGACGTTCTTATTACTGTCATCCTTGTAATAAAAATGCCAACAAACCACACATCATTCATCAAAGCAGCGCCACGGGTATGCAGGCAATTCCAACAACAGGTTTAGCACAAGGCATACAATATCTTGAATCAATTAAATCATCACTCTTAGCAAAAGGCGAGAAAGGTGAAGCGCCTGTTGTTATTTGCAGTTTGGGTGATAGCAGCATTACAGAAGGTGAAGTTAGCGAAGCGCTTCAGTTCGCTGTATTAAAGCAGTTACCCATAATTTATTTAGTACAGGATAATGATTGGGGCATCAGTGCTACTGCCGAAGAATCAAGAGCGATGAATGCTTATGAATTTGCAGAAGGCTTTAAAGGATTGCATAGAGTTAAAGTTGACGGAAGCTCTTTTGAACATGCATATGGAACAATGCAATATGCTATTAATCATGTGCGCAGGGAAAGAAAGCCGGTGCTTGTACATGCAACTGTTCCTTTACTCGGGCATCATACAAGCGGCGTAAGAAAAGAATTTTACAGAACGCAGGAAGATCTTAATAAACATTTAGCCGACGATCCTTTTATAAAACTGCGCCAGTATCTTGGACAAAGCGGATTTACAGAAGCACAGATGCAACAAATGGAAACAGATGCGCAAACAGAAGTGCGACTTTCATTTGAAAAAG
>JAICKT010000360.1 GCA_025927795.1 Parafilimonas sp.
CATATCCCTTTCACGGGTTTGACTTTCATCATTCCCTCCATTTCTTAAAGTAATCCTTTCGTACACATCATATGGAAGATTAGGAAAAAATTTATAATTTATACTGGAGCTACCGTATTCACCACGAGCATAGATGTCTAAACTTTTTTGAGGTTCTGCCCTGGAATATCCGCCGTGTGTTTGAAAACCTGCATTAACCTCAAATGTTCTGCTTGTAGCACCATTTTCAAAAAACTCCATTGTTAAAGGGTATTCAGTTTCCCTTCGGTAATTTGCATCTGTTCCACTATTTGGAGTTGAATTAGGATTAGCTAAACGCCAGTTATCAAAATCAGCACCTGCACAGTATATACCACTATCCCAATTAAACATATAGTCTTCCTGAATACCCAGCGATATTACCGGCATGCTATAATGATTAACACCACTGGGTGTAACAAAGTAAGTAGCTGCATTTTCCTGGCTTGAGATATATCCGGCTTTCATTGCAATAGCACGCACTAAAGTGGATTTATTTATATTGGTTGTAGGAAAATAATTTGGGTTATCATCGTATGTTGAAGATTTTAAGCAAAGCCGGTTTGGGTTACTGGTTGCATTATTTATTTGCAAAGCCTGCGTGTATACCTGTGACTTAAAACTATCATTCAAAAACGGATATGGAGTTTCACCAGGTTGCTTAGGATATTTGTTCTTGTACCTGTACACCTTTCGGTTTAAATTATTTATATCGGGATTTGAGCCATCGGTAGTATAAACTATTTGTGCATCTGGATCTGAATCGGTAATAGTAAGACTAAAAGGATTAGCATAAAAACCCGCATTCACAGAAAAAACCGGGGGGTCTAAAAATCCAAGATATGTTTGAGAAGTATTATTGGTGGCACCGGGAGTTGCCGTTTTAAAATATCCAAACGTAGCGGCGCCATCAGTAACTCTTCCGTAAGCAAGATCTGTTTTTTGAGCCCCGAAAGAAACAGAATCAATTATCGTTGTACCATCGGGCTGATATAAATAAATTACTTCGCCTGAAGCAGATAGTTTAAAATTAGTATGATCAGTGCCTATGCTGTTGTTTGCATCACTGGCCCATATAATCAAATAACCGTTTGCAGGCACGCTAATACCTGAGAACTGAAATTGAGTTTTTTCCGTAGTGTCGTCTGTAACATAGCAATTTGTAAGATCAAATGGGCTTGCACCGGCATTGTAAATTTCAAACCAGTCATTATAATCCCCATTAACATCGGCAATAGTAGTATCGTTCGATGCCATTAATTCATTAATAAATATTGTTTGCTGTGCCTGTATATGGCTGCATAATAAAATAGTTATTGCAAATAGCAATCCTGGTAAAATTGTTTTCATATTGGGTAGCTTTAAAAAAAATGAAAAAGGTAATTAGCTTTGAAAGAAAAAGTAAGTCAATTCCTTAAACAAGATAGGCAACTTTAAGAAAAAAAAAAAATTATTTTGGCTGCTTTTAGAACTATAATTATCAGAATCAAATACCGTTAAAAAGGGTAACCAATTGCCAAATTAAAGATCAAATTATCTTTTCTCCATTGGCTGCTTCCAAAATCAACTGTATATTTTCCTGTGAGTGGCGTATAAGGCAACCGCAATGGAAAAGCAACATCAAGTCTCAATACAAGAATGTTTATATCAAAACGTAAACCCACACCGGCATCAACAGCCAACTGGCTTAAAAAATTACTTGTGAATTTTGAACCAGGCCTTAACGTATCTTCCTTCAATGTCCATACATTTCCAACATCAGTAAACAATGCATAGCGAACAATAGAAAATAGCTTTGCACGATATTCAAACATGCCAAGTAATTTCACATCACCGGGTTGGTCGATAATAAATGTATCGTTTGGATTTGTATCGTGATAAGTACCCGGACCCACCATTCTTGCTTTAAAGCCGCGCAAATCGCTTACACCGCCGGCAAAAAATTCTTTTATATAGGGCATGTTATAACTGTTGCCGTAAGCATAACCCACGCCTGCATCTATCCTTGTATTAAATGATCTGAATTGGTTTCCCAAACGCAGGTAGTGACGAAAATCTGCTTCGAATCTTAAATATTGTGTAAACGGCGTTCCAAAAATTTCTTTCTGTTTTTCTTTATTTGCATTGCCACCTGTTAGCAATCCAAATACATTTCCCGAAACATCTACATTGCCATTAAAGTAAAAATTATTAGTGCGTATGTTTGGTTTTGCGAGCGAGTTATAATTATAGTTGTATATCGAACCCAAAATAAATTGTTTTTCTATACTTCGTCCTAAAGCAATATTTTGTTTAATAGCATTTTGAAAACTATCTGTAATATTTGTAGGCTGTACATAATTAATATTAATTGGCGTTAACTGTTGCTCATTTGTTACCGCATTTTTCCATATATAACCATAACTGCCGGCAATTGATGTAAGCAAATATTCTGTTGTGCGGTTATACAACTGGTAACCCGCACTGAACTTTGTTTGCGGCACATAAGCGCTGCTGGTATTAAGATTAAATGGTGCAAGAATTCTTGGCACGTACAAATCTGCTTCAACACCGGCTGTAAGCGTACTTACATTTATACCTGATGATATTTGCTTTTCTATGCCCGCATTTGCTGCAATTGTTAACAGTTCTGCTCCTCTTAATAAATTTCTGTTGCGCCAGTTAATAGTAAACTCTGTGCCGGTTGCATTGTTTGAACGCTGCAGCGCAGATACCTCAAAGCGAATGGATTTTTTATTGGTAGGCGTTAAATAATAATATGCATCTAATGTTTGTAAAGAATCACCAGGTTCAAAGCGAACCTTTACAAATTTGTAAACGCCTAAAGTAATTAAACGGTTAAGCGAAAGATTATGATCGGTACGATTATAAACATCACCCGGTTTAAACACTAATGTTCTGCTGAAAACTTTTGGATTAAATTTATTGTACGGATCAATAATAGTATATCCGTGGAAATTTTTTGCGCCTATTAAGCTGGTATCACTGTTTATGCTGTAATCAGTAAATACATAAACATCTTTTATATAATAAGGCAGCCTTGCATAAGGCGGCGTTTCGGGTTTAATACCCATATTAATATCAACCTTATGATTGCCGACTGTTGAATCAACATTTGCAAGCAGGTAATCGGGACCAAAATAAAAAAAGCCATGTTCTTTTAAATTCGCATCAACCCTTATACGCTCATTTTTTATCATATCAAGATCATAAGCATCTTTTGGTTTTAATAAAACTTCATTTTTTTTTAAAGCTGTTGTTTGAATTGTTTGCGCAAGCACGCTTGAATCGTTTGGATAAGCAACTGTATCAATTTTATATTGCGCACCTACCAATGCCGTATAAGTAACTTTTAATTTTTTATGTTTAACAGAAGTGTCAATTAATGTTGAATCTCTGAAATATCCTTTATTGTCTAAATGATTTTGTATAACCTGTCTGTTTTTTTCGAGTGCAGAATAAGATGCAATAACCGGTGGCTCGCCCACTTTATATTTCAACCAATAGATTAAGCCTTTTTTCTTTTTTGGCTCTTTAAACATATTGAACACCGTTAATTTAAATCGTATGCCTAATATTGATGTATTTGGTTTTGGGCGAACAAGCGTATGCATTTGTTCTTCGAGATCTTTGCGATCGCCTGCTGAAATTTTTTCTGTTGATTTTATTTTTTCGCTTGAGCCAATAAATAAATTCTGATTAGCACCAAGATGTTTTGTGTTATCGCATGATGCCATCAACATTACAATCAATCCAAATAATATTATTTTTTTAAAATCCATTTTCAATTTTTTAGAGAACTCTTTAATCATTCAGCAGAATTTAAATTTTTAAGATGTCTCTTATCGTTGTTCAATCTTATTTCTTTAAACCATTAATTTTTATACTCATAAAATGAATTATACTTATTGTTGTTCTGTTTGCTGCTGGTTTGCCTGTTGAATTACTTGTTCGTGTTCTTTTTGTTTTTGCTGTTTCGTGATTTGCCTGTTATGTTTTCTTATTCGCTTTTTTGTTTTATGTCCAGTAAATAATTCTTTCAATTTATTATAATCAAACGTTAGAATAAAGCTCACACCTGTTTCAATAACCTGCCCGTCAATTACACCTTCATATTCATTCAGGCGATATACACGAATTAAATAACGCCCATCTTTTGTTAGTTGATAATCTACAGAAATATCGCCGCCGGGTGTTGATGAACTCTGACCTGCACTGCTTGGACCTTCCAGTTCAAAATTGCTGCCCACATTAACCCGCAGCCTGTCATTCAATAATTTTTTTGAAACAGTTACATTTAAATCAGTTCTGTTTGCCGCAGTACCTGTAGAATAATCTGTGCCTGATGTTAAACCAAAATTTATATCAACACCTTTTATTAAACTGCCCGCAAGTTGATTAAGCTGATCGGTTAAAATTCGGCTCGCACTTTCTCTCACTGAATTTTCAATTCCCCCGCCACCGCCAGAACTTGCAAACGGATTTTCCTGCACAAATCTTCCAAGCAGCAATAAAGCAAAAACCTGTTTGTTTAATTCG
>JAICKT010000135.1 GCA_025927795.1 Parafilimonas sp.
ATCAGCTTTTGTTCCGGCAGACAGTTTGCCATTGCCATGCCAAATACCTAAACAGTTAGCTGCTACTTTAAAGACGCTACCAGCCAGACAAACTAATTGACCTTAACAACAACTTTACCTTTTGCACGACCCGTTTCTATATAAGACATAGCTTCATTAGTTTGTTCAAATGGAAACACTTTATCAATAACAGGTTTTATAACACCCGACTCTATTAGTTTTGTAATTTCACTTAACTGTTCGCCTTGTGCTCTCATAAAAAGAAAAGAAAAGTTTACACCAAGACGTTTTGCTTTTTTCCTGATGTTGGCACTCAAAAATTTCAATACTGTTTTCAAAAACCAATTTGCATTAATTTCTTTTCCAAAATCAGGATCGGGCGGACCAGAAATAGAAATAATTTTTCCACCGGTCTTTAATATTTGCAGCGATTTCTCAAGTGTCTTTGTATCCTGGCTATTCAGCACCACATCGTAATCTTTTAGTATTGTTTCAAAATCCTCTTTTTTGTAATCAATAATAATATCTGCACCCAAACTTTTTACTAAATCAATATTTGTGGTACTTGTTGTTGTAGCCACAGTAGCACCCAAATGTTTCACCAACTGAATTGCAAATGTGCCTACACCGCCAGAACCTGCTTGAATGAAAACCTTTTGCCCTTTTTTCAGATTCGCTTTTTCAATCAATGCCTGCCACGCAGTCAAACCAACTAATGGTATAGATGCGGCTTCTTCCATAGAAAGATTTTTTGGTTTCATCGCAACATCCTTTTCATTCATAGAAATGAATTCTGCAAAAGTCCCAATCCGATGGTCTGCAGGTCTGGCATAAACCTCATCGCCAACTTTGAATTTGCTGATATTTGAACCAACTTTCGTTACAACACCTGCTAAATCGTGACCCAAAATGAATGGAGGTTTATACGGCAAAATGAGTTTGAATTCTCCATTTCTGATTTTTGAATCCAATTGATTTACACTTGCTGAATGTATTTGTACCAATACATCATTCCCCTTTACAACCGGTTCTGCTATATCAGTTAGTCGCAATTCTTCTTTTTTACCGTAGTGATTTACTATGAATGCTTCCATTCTTCTATTTTTTAAATTTGTTGATATTTTTAGTTATAGCATTTTCAAATGTTTTGAATGAAAAATACTGTATAGCAGGGAACAAAGTAGAACCTTTGCCCACTGGATGATTGAAATTTGGGTTTTCATTTTCAACTAATTTTAAAAGAGTTTCAACAACAGCGGTTGGCTCTTCTGATTTTGTAAATAAATCTTTTGTATAATCTTCCAGTTTTGTACGATATGCGTCGTAATCACTTATTTTATTTTCCGCAACTATAGAGTTAGTGACTATATTGGTTTTGAAACCAACTGGCTCAACCATAGAAACTTTTATATTAAATTCATTTAGTTCAAAACGCAGCGCTCTGAAATAACCTTCAAGTGCGTGCTTGGAAGCAGCGTAATAAGCACCGCCTGGAAGACTGATTAACCCCATAATAGAGCCTACTGTAATTATTTTACCAAAACGTTGTTTTCTAAAATAGGGCAGTAACTCATTGGTTAGTTTTACCGTTCCCCAAAAGTTGGTTTCTAATTGTTTCTTGCCTTGCTCTATAGTAGTTTCTTCGCCAAGTCCAGACAAATAAAAACCTGCATTGTTTATCAAAACATCTAATTGTTTGATTTCGGTAAAAAGTTGTTTGCCAAAAGATTTGATAGAATTGTCATCAGTAATATCCAATGTCAATATTTTGAATGGCAATGACGACTGACTTTTTTCAGGGTTACGGCTTGTACCTATTACATGGTAGCCGCTTTGGTGAAGCTTGTTAGCGATAAGAAGTCCAAAGCCCGAAGATGCTCCTGTTACTAAAATTGTTTGTTTCATTTTTTATTGTTTTGTAATTTTACTTGCAAATTGCAAGTGCAAATATATAACCTACTTGCAAATTGCAAGTGATTTTCAAATATTTTTTATGAAACTGAAAAAAAGGTCTGATTGCCCTGTTAGCACTTCGCTTGATATATGGGGCGATAAGTGGTCACTGTTAATTATCAGGGACCTTATGTTTGCAAAAGAATGCACCTATGGCGACTTTTTAAAAGCGCCGGAACATATAGCCACGAATATTTTGGCTTCAAGGTTACAAGCACTTGAAGAAAATAAGATCATTGAAAAATTAGATCACCCGGAGAGCAAAGCAAAAGTGTTATACAGGTTAACTAAAAAAGGAATTGACTTGCTTCCTATAATGATTGAAATAAACTTATGGGCTGAAAAATATTTTCCTATACCGGCAAACAGAAAAGCAATGTTGAAAGAGGTGAAAAAAGATAAGATTGCATTTATTAAATCAATGACTAAAGAATTGGAGAGACAAGATGTTAGATAAATTATTATTAAATATTTCTAACACCTAAGAAGCTAATGACTGGACAAAAAAGCAAGCAGTTAAAGTATTGCTGCAAGCAAGGCAGGTACGATGATACCAACTTTATTCTATATCTCTCATCACCCAAAATCCAACTCTGTATTATCACCAATATTTAATGTGCGGCTTAATCCTTTTATGCTGGCATCGCTGCCAATAAGAGAATTATCAATTACAACTTCAAAGAGATTTGTATAAGAGCCGATGATGCTGTCACGAACAACAGAATATTCAAGCGTGGTATTGGGTCCAACAGAAACATGCGGACCAACGATTGCATTCTTTAAATGGCAGCCCGTACCAATACTTACCGGTGGAATTATGATAGAGTTTTCTGAATGAATGTTTTTATCTATTTCACCGCCAAACTTTTTAAGCAAGGTTGTATTACTTTCAAGCAGTGTTTCTTTTTTACCGCAATCGTACCAGTTCTTTACTTTAAACGATTTAAATTTTACGCCGCGGCGAATCATGCAATCAAGCGCATCAGTAAGATTATATTCGCCATAACTTTTTATGTTCTGCCTGAATAAATATTCAAGACATTCAAACAAAATTGCGGTGTCTTTTATTTTATAAATTCCTACCAATGCCATATTGCTTTTTGGTATAGCAGGTTTTTCAATTACATGATCAATCATGCCTTCTTCAGAAAGTTCAGCCACACCAAAACTGCGTGGATCATCTACTTTTTTTATACCTAATAAATTGCAGTCAGCCGATATTACTTCCTGAATATTGTAATCACAAATTGTATCTCCAAGCGTAACCAGCAATTCATCAGTACCAACAATTGTTTTAGTTAATTCGATTGCATGACCTGTGCCCTGCCGTTCATTCTGATAAACAAAATGGCAGGTAAGTTCAGGATATGTTTGCAGTACATATTCGTGAATTTTTTCGCCGAGATATCCAACTATAAAAATAAATTCATGTATGCCGGCAGCATGTAATTGGTCAACAATAAAACTTAAAATTGTTTTACCTGCAATCGGTATTAATGCTTTGGGTTGTGTGTAAGTATGCGGTCGCAGTTTAGTACCCGCACCTGCAACCGGAATTATTGCTTTCATCAGATAACTTTTGCCATTTCGCTTCTAACATTTACGCTTGCACAAACAAATTTAATTGTTAATCTGACACTAATGATTTTTGATTTGAAAACATGAAATTTTGCACTCAATTATTTACTGCTATATCTTTGCACATGGCAACAATCTCTGATACTTCTGCAAAACAATTTAAACAAACACGTTTTTTTGGTGAAGGCTTAACGTTCGATGACGTTCTTTTAATGCCGGCTTACAGCCAGGTACTTCCACGCGAAACTGATCTTTCCACACGCCTTACAAAAACATTGCGACTAAATATTCCCATGCTTTCTGCAGCAATGGATACTGTTACGGAGGCCAATCTTGCAATTGCTTTGGCAAGAGAAGGTGGCATTGGTATTTTACATAAAAATATGAGCATCGAAAAACAGGCAGAGCAGGTAAGAAAAGTAAAGCGTAGTGAAAGTGGATTGATTATAGATCCGATTACTTTACTGGCCGATGCGACGATTGGTGATGCATTAAAACTGATGAAAGAAAACCGTATTGGCGGAATACCTATTGTTGATAAAAATAATGTGTTGGTTGGCATTCTTACCAATCGTGATTTGCGTTTTGAAGACGATAAAAGAAAGAAGGTGAAAGAAGTAATGACAAAAGAAAATCTTATTACCGCACCGGATGGAATGAATCTTAAGAAAGCAGAAATTATTCTTCATAAATATAAAATTGAAAAATTACCTGTTGTAAATAAAGAAGGAAAACTTACAGGCTTGGTTACATATCGCGATATTCTTCAACTAAGAAATTTTCCAAACGCAATAAAAGATGAGTTTGGAAGATTGTTCGTTGGCGCTGCATTAGGCATTACAAAAGATATTAATGATCGCGCTTCAGCATTGGTACATGTTGGTGTTGATGTAGTAACACTCGACAGCGCACACGGACATAGTAAAGGTGTAATTAATGTTTTGAAACAACTAAAGAAAAGCTTTAAAGACTTGCAGGTTATTGCTGGAAACGTTGGTACAGCAGTTGGCGCAAAAGCGTTAGCAGATGCAGGTGCAGATGCGGTAAAAGTTGGTATTGGCCCGGGTTCTATTTGTACAACACGAATTGTTGCAGGTGCAGGTGTACCGCAGCTTACAGCTATTATACAGGCAGCATCAGCATTAAAAAATAAAGGTGTTCCTGTTATTGCAGATGGCGGTATTCGTTACACCGGTGATATGGTAAAAGCGCTTGCAGCGGGAGCTGATACGGTAATGATGGGAAGTGTTTTTGCAGGCACCGAAGAAAGCCCCGGCGATACAATTATTTATGAAGGAAGAAAGTTTAAAGAATATCGTGGCATGGGCAGTATTGCTGCAATGGCTGAAGGCAGCAGTGACAGATATTTTCAGGATGTGGAAGATGGATTAAAAAAATTAGTGCCTGAAGGCATTGAAGGTCGCGTTGCATATAAAGGTTATTTAAGTGAAGTGGTTACACAATTTACCGGAGGCTTGCGTGCAGGCATGGGTTATTGCGGTGCAAAAAAAATTAAAGAATTACAACAGGCAACGTTTGTAAAAATTACGAATGCAGGTATGCGCGAAAGTCATGCACATGATATTGAAATAACAAGAGAGGCGCCAAATTACAGCAGAACGTAATTGTTACTTGTTATCAATTGCAGGCAGCTTTAACTGGCTGAAAATAGAGAAAGATTAATTGGCTTTAGCCACATTTATAAAAGGGTATTTGCTGTGTATGATAATTTTCCATCGATAATTTTTGCAGGTTGAGTGTAACGATGTTCTTCTGATTTATTTATTTCCATGATGTGAAAAACAATCCATCCATTCAATTTCAAATAATCAGAAACCATTGAGCGATGACAACGCCACCAAACAGCTTCAGAACACATGTATGCAGTTTTTTGTTTGATGGCAATTTGTTCTAACTCATCAATACCTTTTTTAAAATCATCTGTTTCCATATAATCAGCATAACCACGAAAAGCAGGATGCCGCCATCCTGTATTTTTTGAATCTTTTTTCACTGGTCTTCTTCCGCCCAATAATTTTAAATGAACATAATTGATATTTTTTTCGGGCAATGAAACTTCAAGGTTTTCTTTATTGAAATGAGGATAACGGCGCGAGCCAGGAAAGCTTCTTATATCAACAATCATTTCAATATTGAATGACTGAAGCATTGCAACAAAATGTTCCAGTGTTCTTGTTGAGTGACCGATGGTATAAATAATTTTTTGCTTTGCGGCATTCATATTAAGCAAATAAAACAAAAATTAATCCCAAACAAAAAATCATTTATTATTTATTTAGGTTTGCTGTATGTCAATGCTCACTATAAGCGAACGCGGAAAAATAATGCCGCCATCACCAATTCGCAAGCTGGTGCCTTATGCGGAAGCGGCAAAAAAGAAAGGCATAACGGTGTACCATTTAAATATTGGTCAGCCTGATATTGAAACACCAAAACCGGTTTTAGATGCTGTGCGAAAATCTGATTTTAAAATTTTAGAATACAGTCACAGTGCGGGCAACGAATCATACAGAAAAAAATTAGTTGAATATTACAAAAAGAATGGAATTGATATTGATTACACTCAAATCATTATAACAACGGGCGGCAGTGAAGAAATTATTTTTGGATTTATGGCATGTATGGATGCTGGTGATGAAGTAATAATCCCTGAACCATTTTATGCAAACTATAATGGCTTTGCTGTTGCCGCAGGTGTAAATGTTGTGCCGATAAAATCAAATATTGAAAATGGTTTTGCTTTACCACCAATTGAAGATTTTGAAAAAGTAATTACTAAAAAAACAAAAGCAATTGTTGTTTGCAATCCGAATAATCCAACCGGTTATTTGTATAGTAAAAATGAAATGGAAGTTTTGAAGACAATCGCTTTAAAATATAATTTGTATTTGTTTGCCGATGAGGCTTACCGTGAGTTCTGTTACGAAAGCACACATTTCAGTGCTATGCAATTACAAGGTTGCGATGACAATGTGGTGTTGATGGATACGATTAGTAAACGTTACAGCAGTTGTGGTGCAAGAATTGGCGCTCTCATTACACGTAATAAAAATTTATTTGATACGGCAATGAAATTTGCGCAGGCAAGATTAAGCCCTCCTGGTTTTGGTCAAATTGCAGGCGAAGCTGCTATTGATTTACCTGATAATTATTTTGATATAACCAAAGCAGAATATAAAGCACGCCGGGATTTAATTGTAAAAAGATTGAACGCAATGAAAGGTGTTTTCTGTCCAAATCCTGGTGGTGCATTTTATGCAATGGCAAGTTTGCCAATTGATGACAGCGATAAATTTTGTCAGTGGTTATTGGAAGATTTTAATTACAATAAACAAACAGTAATGCTTGCACCGGCAACCGGTTTTTATGGAACGGTAGGTTTAGGAAAAAATGAAGTGCGACTTGCTTATGTTTTAAATCTTGATTCAATTGAAAGAGCAATGGATTGTTTGGAAAATGCTTTGGAAAAATATCCAAATAAAAAATGAATTACTAACGTATTAAGGTAATATTCCCGCGCTGTACAAAGGTTTCATCGTTTGCACATTGCAGTTCCATTATATAAACATACACATCTGGTCTTTGTAAAACGTTTTTGTATTTTCCATCCCAACCATTGGAAGAGCCATTTGCATAAGCATTTCTTTTTTCAAAAACAACCTGTCCCCAACGATTAAAAATAATAAATGATTTTACTAAAAGACTGCCATTTGCTCTCGGATAAAAAACATCGTTTATGCCATCATTATTTGGTGAAAAAGTATTAGGAATATAAATTGATTGTTTATTGCATAAGGCAACAAGTATAATTGAATCACTAGCGGTACATCCAAATGCATTAGTTGCTGTTAAAGTATAAGTAATCGTATTGTTTACAGTGGTAGTAGGTTGCAAACAATTATAACAAGATAAACCTGATGCCGGTGTCCATTCGAGATTTACAATTCCATCATTCCCTGCTGAAGCAAGAATTGTGTATGCTGAACCCGATAAAACTTCGGCTGCACTATCTGTAATATTTACTGTTGGCTTTGGATGCACAGTAACATTTATCCGTGCCGTATCTGAAAAACAATTATTGCTGTCTTTGCCGATTGCAGTATATATAGTGTTCATAACCGGATTTGCAACCGGGTTTTTAATTGTTGTACTGCTTAACGTATTATCTGGTAGCCAGCTATAATTATCCGTGCCGCTTACATTAAGATTTATAGAATTGCCTTCGCAAACTTCAAATGAAGCAGGCTGTGCTGTAAGTAATTCTTTTGTTTGAACTTTTATTTTTACTGAGTCTGATGCAGAGCAACCATTGCTTTTGCCGGTAACAAAATATGTTTCTGGTTGAGTTGGAGTAGCAAAAGGATTGGAACATTTAGTACAACTAAGTGTATTGTTATCATTTTTCCAGGTATAAGTTGTAGCTCCGGTAGCAGTTAATTGCACAGGACTTCCTGCACAGGCAAATGTATCTGCCCCTGCATCTACAATTGGTGACTGAAAAATGTTTATGGTATCCATAATAGAATCCTTACAATTGTTTGCGTCGGTAACCGTAAGATTTATATTATATAACCCAGGAAATGGATAAGCATAATTTAAAGGAGCTGCATTGGTTGAAAATGTGCCATCACCATAACTCCAAATCCATTGTGTTATAGGTGAACCGGAAGCCGTAGAGTTATCAATGAAATTAACTGGTGCATTAGTGCAGCCATTCACATTAGCAGAAAAGTTTGCTGTTGGGCCATTTATAGTTATACCACTGGCAAACGTTACCGTATCTCTGCAATTGAAGGTATTTTTTATATATACCGCAGGATAAAACTTTCCTGCTGTGTCATAAATGTGGGAAATTATTTCATGACCACTTTTAATTACATTATCATCAAAATTCCATGTAAAAGCTCTTGTATCGACGGTGTCATAATCTTTTACAGAAAGCTCTAAAGAATCATGTTTGCAATAAAAATTTTTAATTGGTGAAACTTGTATAACAGGAGTAGTGGCTTTAATATGTATTGTATCCCTCGCGGTGTCGCTGCATGCGCCTCCCGTAATTATTAGACTTGTTATAAAAATTCCGGGTGAGTTATAAACATGAATGGGGCTTGGGTCAGATAATGATGTTTGTCCGTCTCCGAAATCCCATTTCCTGCTAAGCTCGCCAATTGACTTATCAAAAAAATATAATGTAAATCTTTCATCGCAATTATTGCGGGTAAGGAATATTGCAACCGGGCCGTCAACATGTATATAATTTGGTATCGTTATAGAATCTTTACAACCATTTTCTGATACAACAAGTCTAACAGGAAATGTTCCTGTATCCTGGTAATGATACCGTGGATTTTTATCATAACTTATCCCCCCATCCCCAAAATTCCATGCCGATGCAGTAATAGTTCCGGATGAATTATTTTTAAAATTTCTAATTGCTGAAGCGCATCCTGTAAGCGGGCCTGCCGAAAAATTAGCGGTTGGTTTATTGCCTGCAGCGACTGCATTGCGTTTGATTAGAGTATCTACACAACCTTGTATTGTTTCCACAGTTAGTGAAACATCGTATATGCCGGCAGGTGTAAACGTATGTACTGGGTTTTGTTGATTTGAAGAGCTGCCATCGCCAAAATCCCAAAACCAGCTTTTTGCAGAAGCATTGAAAAAATCAGATGTGTCTGTAAAAGTCGTTTGTAATGGTGCACAGCCAGAATCTCCTGATATAGAAAAGCCTGCCTGCGGCGTTGCAAAAACAGTTATATAATTTGCTTTTTGTTCGTAGTCTTCATCAGCAGCATTTCTAACAATAAGCCTTACTGTATAAGTACCACCGGTTACATAAGTAACAGTTGGATTTTGTAAAGATGAAGTTACGCCATTACCAAAATCCCAAAACCATTGAGTTGGTGAGCCGGTTGAATTATCGCGGAATTGAACTGTAAATGGCGAGCATCCCTGCACAGATATAGCAGAAAAATCGGCATTCAATTGTGCTGATGCTGAAAGGTACGTGATCAGTATAATAATAATAAACAGACAACATCTCATAAGAGAGTTTAATCTTATATTTTAATAACCTTAGTGAACTATTAAATTATTTAAATTTAATTACAGTCTCATAAACGAGCAAAATCCTTGCTAAATTGTTTTACTATAAGTATTATACCAAAATCAGAATTTATTGCAGCAAGCTTTTCCTTTACATTTTAAAAGATTATTTTTGCGCCTCTTAAAAGGCGGGGTAGCTCAGTTGGTAAGAGCGTCGGATTCATATCCGCCGCGGCGGACTGAGTTCAATTCTAAGAAAAAAATGGCGGGGTAGCTCAGTTGGTAAGAGCGTCGGATTCATAACCCGGAGGTCTCGGGTTCAATTCCCGATCCCGCTACGAGAAGGCACCCTAAGGTGTCTTTTTTATTGTGACTTATACAGTTTATATACTCTTTTCAATTAAGCATGTTAAACACTATGCAGGTTATACTTCTAATTTGGAACTACGATTAAAATCTCATAACGAATTTGGTAAAGATTGGACTTGCAAATACAGACCGTGGAAATTAATTTTTACAAAAAATTTTATCTCAAAACAAGATGCAATGGCTTATGAGAAGTGGTTGAAAACAGGAGTTGGAAGAGATTTTATAGAAACACTTTTACACTGATGTTGTGATTCATATCCGCCGCGGCGGACTTCGGGTTCAATTCCCGATCCCGCTACGAGAAGGCACCCTAAGGTGTCTTTTTTGTTATAAATAAGTTGTTAACAAAGTTACTTCTTTAAGGACTTAATCACTACTTCCGGCAAAAAGGGAGAAGCATCTCCGCCATTGCGAATAATATCTCTTACAATGGTTGAAGCAACAGATGTGTATTTAGGTTCACCGGTTAAAAATATAGTTTCAATGCTTGCATCTAAAGTTCTGTTTGCATCTGCAATCGTTTTTTCATATTCAAAATCGCTTACATAGCGAATGCCGCGCAAAATAAATTTTGCATTTACTTTTTTGCAGAAATTAATCGTCAATCCTTCATAAATAAACGCTTCAATATTTTTTTCATCTTTAAAAATCTCTTCAAACCATTGCAGGCGATGTTCTGCAGAAAACATGGGCGTTTTAATGGAATTTTTTCCAACACCAAGTATTATTTTCTCAAACAATGGTTTTGCCCGCTAAATAATATCTGTATGACCTAATGTTACAGGATCAAATGTGCCGGGAAATAAACAAATGCGTTGCATGATAAATTAGTTTTGAGATTGTGAACTTAATAAATACAAAACCGCCATGCGCACTGCTACTCCGTTTTCTACCTGGTTTAAAATAATAGAATAAGGTCCGTC
>JAICKT010000123.1 GCA_025927795.1 Parafilimonas sp.
ACGGAGGTTGGTAATGGCGTCATTAATTTCAAAGAAATTTTCAAGCATAAGAACGAAGCAGGCATGAAATACTTCTATGTAGAGCAGGATAAAACGCCGGGAGATCCGTTTGTAAGCATCAAAGAAAGTATTGATTATATCCGGAAGAACCTGGTTTAGGAAGAAGAATAAGCTGTTTCAAATTTACTTTTGCAAAAACGGCATTTTCAACAAATTTGAAAGTGCCGTTTTGTAGTAAACAAAGGAATATGCGGTTTTTTTAATTTGGTTCAGTTCCTTAACGTTGCTTCCTTTTTCAGTCCATTGAATATAAAATAGGTTTTCGCAACATTGCCTTTGTCGTCTGTGTCAAATTGTAACTGCAAATCATATTCTTTATTAGAAGAAAAGAATTTTGTATTTGATTCGGGTAACAATTTTAAATCAGGTTCACCATGAATAGTCATCCATAATGTTCCGTCTTTTTTATACACTTTTGTAATAAAAGGCAACGCATACTCACCAACATATTTGTCAAGTAAAGAAGTATCCATCGAAACCGGCTTATGTATATATGGCGGAACAATTTCTTTGTCAAATAAAATATAAGCCAAGGTGCCTGCAATCGATGAAGAACTCTTTGCTTTGTTAGCTAATAAAATTATAGTGACATCATCTTGTGCATAATGAATAAGTGTTGTTATATAGCCGAGCGTTTCATTGTTGCCTCCATCTCTTTGCTGCACATAATTGCCAAACTCATTTTTGCCAACAAGTGTTCCATAACCCATAAATATTTTAGAAGCTGTATCTTTTAAAATATAAGGCGTAAACATTTCCTGCTGTGATTTCACGGGAAGTAATGTATGATGCTGCAACGCTTCATCCCACAAAAACAAATCACTCGCTGTGCTGCTGATACCTCTGCCGCCCAAAATGTTTTTAGCAATATGATCATAGTCACTACCAAAAGCTGTAAAACTATCTGCAGGAAAAAATTGCTGTTTTGATTCATCAAAATAAATGCTTTCCGTATGATTTGATATTTTGTTTTCAGCTATTTGCATACCTGTTAAAACTTTGGTATGTTCAAGATGTAAGGGCATAAATATCTTTTGCTGCATGAAATCTGCATAACTTAATCCTGATACTTTTTCAATTAGTGCCGCAAGCAAAGGATATTCTGCATAATAGTGATATTCATCATACTGCATTCCAGGTTGCCATGCTAAGGGAACTTTTGATGCTGCAAGGCTTTTTATGATGTCTGCATTCGTTGCATATTTTTGTGTGCCCCATTTATCTTTCATTACTTCTTCATAATAATCGGGTAAGCCTGATGTATGCGTAAGCAAATGTTGAATGGTTACATTATCATAAGGCAGTTCAGGAAAATATTTAATGATTGGGTCTGATAATTTTAACTTGCCTTCATCTTTTAATAACAATATTGCAGCAGCAGTAAATTCTTCTGTAATAATTCCAAGTTCAAACATTGAATTGGTGTCTAATGGTTTTGTGTTTGCATAATCAAGTGTGCCAAAAGTTTTTTGATAAATGATGCTATCATGTTTTGCAATCAATACGGAACCGCTGAATTGATTTATACTAACAGCTGACTGCATATAACTATCGAGCAATGCAGTGTAATTTTTTTGTGCCTGCAAAGCGAATGGAAGTAGCAAGGCAATTAATATTTTTTTCATAATTTTTTCGAGTGATAAAATCTATTAATCAAGTCTTTTGGAAAAGAGACTACCGTCGGCACTTGTTAACTGAACACTTGTTATTTGCCTTGTCATCTCTTACAAATTCAACTTCACCATTTACGCCTTCTATATAAAAACTTTATTATTTTTCTGATGCAATATTTTTTAGGAACGTGCTGAACAGAACAGCACGATGCTCAATCACTTGCCTTGGTCATTAAATTTAAAAATGTCAACATCTTTAAAGTGAAATGATTTGCCCTTTGTATTCATTCTCATAAAATCTGTTTTAAAAGAACCATCCCAATCTGCGTATACAAAAACATAATCGCTGTCTGATACTGCAAGCTCATTGCTGGATTTATATTCGTTCACTGCAAAGCGCCACATATTCATAAACATTTTCATGGAATCAATACCACGTGCAGGCGGAGTGGTGCCATCGCCATAATCAACAGCATCTTTTGCTGTCTGCGATAATATCAAATCCATATTACCACTGCTCCATGCCCGAATGCATTCCAAAGCAACCTTCTTATTTTTTTCTTCTTTGTTTTCCTGTGCTTCCCTTACTTTAACATAGTTTGCATTGCTATTTGACCTGTTGTTACAGGCTGAAATAAGAATGAGTGTAGTTATGATTGTAAGTACTTTCTTCATGATAGTATTTTAATGATTGATTGAATTGTTTATTATTGCCGTAATGAAAAGTTGCAGCTCATAACATAAAGACCTTTCAATTTTTTACAAGCTTATTTTTTATCAGGCAATGCATTTACCAAAGCCAGCGTTGCCCAGTTTGTGGCTGCCGCAGAAATATATTGGCTCTCATCAAGCGGCGGAAAACCTGAACTTATAAAAGGCTGTATAGGATTTGAACGTGTTTCTACAATCCATGCGCCTGTTTCATCCTGCGTTTGCAATAAATAGTTCACGCCTTTTGCATACACATCGTTTGCTGTATTCATCACGCCACTTTCGCTTAATGCATACAAAACCTCGCCTGTTGCGTACGAATCGCTTCGCATAGTAGGCAACTGGCTCCATCCGCCATCGTTATTTTGCATGGCAATTAATTTTTTTGCAATTTTAATTTTTGATGTCTCACTGCTGGCGCACCATTTCATACCCAATAGTTGAAATGCCAGTTCCTGTTCATTGGTTAACTGCAGTTTTTCCAGCCAGTGTTTAGTATTAGCAACCAATTTTTTTACCTGCGTATTTTTTGCAGGCGAGGCATATAATTGTATTGCCCGGATAGCTGTTGCAGTAAGATGCACATCGCCTATTTCAAAAGGCACTCTTGCATATTCTGCTTTAAAATGTCCATCGGGCAAAGCCTGGCTGATGAGATAATCAACCGCAAGGTCTGTGTTGTAGTTAGCAGGAAATTTTTCTGCTTCTAATCCCAACAACATATAAGCGGGAAGAAATTTTGCAGATACGAATTGATAAACAAGATTTGGGTTATCAATAAAAAACAAAGTGTTGTTCATGGCATCGGTGCGCATCGCTGCCGTAGTATCTATATCGCTTAAGCCTTTTGCTTTTAATTTTTCTGCAATCACTGATGTAAGGGTGGCGTGATGACAGGAAGCACATTTTGCAGCACTAATAAACTTTGCACCGCTTGTTTGCAATACTGCAAAGCTTTTGGTAACAGATGTTTTGATTGCTGCCGTGCTTGCTTTTGGTATATTATTTTTCCAGCTTGTGAATGTTGTAAAAGAAACGATGGCTGTTACTATTACAAGCGTAGTAAAAAATATTTTATGTTTCATAACAGGAGTTTTATTATTTGGAAATATATTTTTTAAGTAAGGCAACTGATTGCGTGTTGCCTTTCAGGCTTGCATAATACAAAGCATCTGTTTTGTCTTTTGCTTTTGCCGTTGGCGATGCACCATGATCAATTAATGCCTGCATCATTGCGGCGTCGTCTTCTTCAGACATCGCGAGAAACATTAATGTAGTATAACCACGATATGTTTTTGCTTTTGCGTCAGCGCCATGTTCCAGTAAATAATAAAACGATGGCTTATCGTTGCTTACCGCTGTCCACATTAAAGGCGTTACGGTTCCAAACAAAGGCAGTATGGCTGTTTTCGGGCTAACGTTTACATCAGCGCCATTATCAACCAGCATTTTTAATGTATTAAAACAACGGTAATTGGTAGCAGCACTGATTGGATAATCACCAAACACATTAGTATCATTTATACTAACACCATTTCTTATTAATAAGCCAACCAATGCTGTATCATCAGTGCTTGCCGCGTTATACATAATATCGTTTAAGGGACCGCTGTTATGTACATCACAACCTTTATCAATCAACAATTGAATCAGCCTTGCGCTGCCGGGAATGGCGACAAGTTTTACCAGCACATTATTGCCTTCACGTGAATGCCAGTTTACATCAGCGCCATGTTTTATTAGCAATGTCGTTTTGTTGTAATCAGGTACGGCAAGCCATATTGATGAAATGCTGTCTTTATTATAATAATTCACATTGGCGCCGTGTTTTAATAAAGCTTTCATCGCATCAATATTACCATTTAAAGTTGCAGCCATTAATGCTGAATAATCTCCCGACACAGCATTAGCATCCGCACCTTTTTTTAAAAGTGATTCTAATTTTTTTGTATTACCTGAACGTATCGTTTGAAATAACTGGACCGTTGCTGTATTATCAGGAATAAATTTTTGCGCTAACGTATCAGGCATTTCAAACAAAAAAATAAAAGCAGGGATAAAAAAGTATCTGCATATTGTTTTGAATAGATTATTTTTCATCGTAGTTATTTATTTTGATTGATTACAGTTGCTTAATCATTAGTCGCAGTATGACATTAAAATATAAATTGAATAAAGGCTTGATTTTTTATTGTTCCATGCGTGTGCCCTGCATGGCAACAATCTTCCAGTCGTCGCCTTCTTTATGAAATATATACATCCACCCGTATTCACCGGAAATATCTGTATCGCCTACATGCCCTTTTTCTGTAGTATGTTCTGTTGCCACGGCCATGTTTTCATATACAGATACTTTCCTGTCAGAAGGTATTACTGATTCAAATTTGTAGTTGCAGGCTTTCGCATAGTCAACCATATTTTTTTTGTTATGAACAAAGCCAGCAGGATCTGTAAAGATGTAAGTATCTGCATAACATTTTTCAAAAATTGATGCATCGTTTTTCGTAAAAGCATCTGCCATTTGCTGAAGAACTTTTGATACTGCCTGTTCTGCATTTTCATTTTGCATATTGCTTTGTGCGTGTAGTGTCACAGACATGGAAAAGAATAAAGCGGCAATTAAAATTGTTTGTTTCATGTTGATTTTATTTTTAGAGGAATAATAAAGTTTAAGATCGTTTCTGCACATTTAAAAAAAGAAAAACCCATTACACTTGTAGAAAGGAAGTTTCGTCGTTTCATAAACTAACTTTTTTTTATTTGTGATTTTTATTATTCCGAGAATGCAATGCCATGAAACACTTCTGGCGTTTTCAAAAATTAGTTAACCAAAAGTAAGATGGGGCAGTATTGAGAAAATAGTAAAAACACGACAAGTTTTGATTACCCAATTATGGTATGGTCTTCTTCAAAAAGAACTGGTATCCTCAAGCAACTTTTTGAGGTATCACCGGAGAAGCGCTTAAAGTCTTTTATCAAATATTAAGTTGTATAATCTTCAACTGATAGAGGAGTGCCTTTAAGAGAACAGAAGGCGCTTCATTGGAGAACTTTTTGAAGTCCTTTATTAAGTCCATCTGGTCAAAACTAGACTGCTTCTTGTGCAACAGAAGCTTAGCATAATGCTGGTTTGGAGCTTAATATTAAGGGCATAATTGAAGCGTGTAATGCAGAAATAGAATTTGGCAGAAATACCAATAGGTTCAACGAAAGGTCGGTCAAAAGTTTGTATGCTCATTTTTGGTACTCATGTATTACTGTGACAATCGAAGCATAAGCGTTAATACTCCAGTAACGTTTATAACTTTTGCAAACTCCAAGAGTGCATTACTTAGATCATCATGGGAGTTAGCCGCAATATGCAAAATCACACCGAATCCAATTATGCTTCCAATCACCACTTGTTTAGCATTCATAAGAGAAATATTAAGATTTTCTTCTTGTACGTTTTCACCTTCAATAAGAATTAGACTTTCAATCATTTTTGATTCCTCCTAAATTTTATTTAATCAGTATAAGTAATCAGTATAAGCTTTTATTTACAAATTGAAAACCAACTAATAAAATAATGCAAGTAATGTTTATGAGTGCAATAGTGGCAACTATTGTCACTCAAAATCATTCAGAAGACGCAAACCCAATAACAAGCAATGGCAAGTTGGCGAAACCAAACAAATCAATTTGAATTGATCCTGGTATGCCCTCTATTACACCGCCTTCGGGATCTACGGTTTGAGAACCTCTAAGATTTTCAAACCGCATCCGGTCAGAACTTGCAGTGGCAGTTGCAATTACATTACCATATTCATCTACCTCTGATGATTCACTCCATACATTTCTTTGAAAAGAGATAAAAGGAGTGTCGAATGAAAGTCCGCCAACCTTACCTCAGAATGCACACGCGCTGAATACTTAAGCATCAGCTAGAAATCCTCTATAAATTGTATAAAGGCTTCTCGGTTCATCGCGTACTGCCAAAATAAAATTCCAAAGGTTCACATGCACCTGACCGGGTGCAATTTGATGAGTCACCCCATTAAGAAAGCGGATATGCTGCCTTATCACATCGTCAAAGCTTAATGCAGCACTTTTGAAATCCTCATCGCCAAGCGTTTCGTCGAAACTTCCACCTTCTAACTCAACACGAACGTGCCCTGCTACCTGCACGAGAAAATTTTCAAAGCGCATTCCAGGTGGTAAACCTCCAGATGTTTGCTGCACGTTGAAAAAATCTCTGCTGATGTAGTCGTCAAAATTATTTTCATCAAGCACATGATTAAAAATTTGCCATGTGCGGTCACCTTCTTCGCTGGCGCTTGCTTCAAAGAGCACCAGACCCCGGTTTGCCCGGTCTTGCCATGTTGCCATTGTGTATAATTTAAATTGATTAATTAGTTAAGGTTTAATACCGCGTGGTAAAGACGGTGGTCCTAGGTGAATTTTCATCGATGTGTTAAAGCCTCTTTTCCCAGCCGGAGTTAAGCTGTTAAGAATAGCTTGTTTGCCTGGCCCCATTACCGTATCCCCTTGACCCCCTAATGCAGGATCGCCAAACAGCCCCGTGCCAATATCAAATCCTAATATAAAAAATGCATCGTTCTCACCTGTTCGTGCAGCTGACAATACCGGAGTAGCTAAGGCTATCTTAGCACCTGTATTTACAAATCCCTGGTTTTTATTACGAACTAGATAATATGATAAAGCGGTCTTATAACCCTCTCTTTCATCAAAAGGTAAGCCTTCTCCAATTTTGTCTTTTCCGGGTCCCGGCAAGGTATCCATTCCGTTATTCATGCCGAAAGCAATATTGAACCCGCGTTTGCTGGCTTCATCAGGTAAACTGTTGCGCAGCATTACCGCCAATAAATCCTGACTGACGTTAAATGCGCCCCTTGTCAGCAATGCGTCATCTGCTCTTTTGGACAGAACAGGTTTTATAAATTTACTGATATCAAACGATGTGAACTTACACTGATCTGCATTTATGGAGCATTTTTTTGCTTCTTGTTGCATGATATTAATAGAATTTACAACTTCATCCAGGTCTGCGCTAATTTTAGAACGGGTGAGTGTCTTTCCATCCGGGTTCTCAAAATCCTCGAAGTGTTGAAGAATGTAGCGAAAATCATCACGCAAAGAGAGGAATTGGAAACGCTTTTTTCCTAAATCTTCAAGTACGTCTTGCTGGTTCTGTATGTCTATGTAATTAAATTTATCGTTTGGATTGTTAAGCACTTTGTAATCCTGTACCAAAGCAAAATATGGAAACGCCTTGTCACCGGCCACATCAAGTGGAAACTGCCTGGCAGTTTTCATTATATCATCAAGATTTAAATCCGCCATTGAAATTGTGCCCTGCCGAAAAACATGTACATTAACAGCCAGGTGAGAGCTACTTCTATCTGTTTCCGATTTTATCGTAGTAGTTAAGGATGCACCAGCTCCTGGAGTGCCAAACCCAAGTTGAACCGCCTCAGCCACATTTTCTTTTTCTTCTTGACTCGAACCTGTTATTTGATAAATGGCGAAAAATTCGCCCCCTTTTTTTATGCCCAAAATAAAAGAATCACCAAAACGCTCACGAAATCGTTGAGGATTATTATTGACTAGTAATTGGTTTGCCTCAGGAGAAAAAACGGGGTTGTCAATAGTTTCAACCGCATTTTGGACGCTGGTTTTAATTACAACGTATATAGAGAAACTGGAAAAATCAAATGTATTTGCATATTCGGTTTTGGAATTTCCCGAAAACCCCATGTAAGATCCGCCAGCGTCAATTGTTTCTCCGAGCGTTTTATGGAGAGATTCAACATCCTGAATAATAGTGCAGTCAAGGGTAACCTGCTGCCCAATTGCGCCAGCTAAGGCAGAAACAGTTCCCATCACTGCGGGCACAGGTTGTGCATTGCCTGTAAGCCGGTCATAACCTTGGCCCACTTTCATGCCATCTATAAAAGGTATCGTGCGCATTGCCATCCAAATAAATTTTATAAGTTAATCCAATACATTTCAAAATCGATATTGCTGACTAAATTTCATCTTCAACAATCGCCTGAAGTCTTCTATATCGTTTGCTATCACTTTTTGCATCAAAAATTTATTCGTTTGCTTGCCTTGCATCATTTTTGTACCCTGTATAGCAACAATTTCAAACCTGAAAAGATTAGCATCTTTAAATTGCAAGACTTGCCACAAAGTCTATTGCTGCCATAAAAATATCAGCACAAGTGAGTAAACAATGAAGCCTTCATGGAATACAATAGGTGGTAACAAAAAATTAGCAAACAAAATTCAAAAATAACTTGTAGATTATTGAGAAAATAGTAAAAACACGACAACTTTTGATTACCCGATTATTGTATGATCTTCTTCAAAAAGAAATGTATTCTTAAAGAACGCTTTTGGTGTATCGCCGGAGAATCTTTTGAAGTCTTTTATCAGGTGCATCTGGTCAAAATAACCGGTTTGATGAGCAAATAGACGTCCAGTTCGTTTTCAGATTTTGCTGTTTTACTTCAAATGCATGGTTGAAGCGGGTAATACAGCAAAGCAGTTTTGGCCACATGCCTGTTGGCAGATGAAACAAGCGTTCAAAATTCCGTACGCTCATATTGGCATTTCATGTTAACACATCAACATTAACAAATCCTGGATTTCTTGCAATTAACTGAATAGCACAGCTGACGCCGTTATCACATATAGACTTTTGTTTCTTCCGATATGATAATAGAAATGCATCTGCCAATGCTCCCATTTCAACTGAGTTGTTAGCATCGTATAACTGTTCATGCAGCAAATTAATTTCCGCATTAAAAACATCTTCGCTCAGAATTATCCGGTTAATAATATAGGAAGAAGGAATTTTGAAAATCCTGGTAAAGCCGTCGGTTTAAAAATTATGTGAAAAAAAGAATAGGAACCATTAAAATGTATATTCCCATTGTATTGCGAAGACATACCAAGAATATCACAAGGTACTCCTGTTTTTAAGATTTCACGAGTAACGGGATGTGCTAACTTAAGAGGCAAAGCCTTGAAGAAAAAGTGTATGCTTGCTTCATGAGAAGCAAACCAGGGTTTTATAAGATGAGAACCATTGGTATCAAACTCACGGTACACATAGCGAGCGATGTATAGCATTAAGGCAGGCGCCGGTGTAATTTCAACAGTGGTAACCATGTTGCTCTTAAAATTTGATATTAAAGATTGATGATTTTCTTTTATATCATTTGCTGGACCTAATCAGTATAAGTTTCTACAAACAGCGGGGTTTCTTTCAACAACACCGAAGGCGCATCACCGGAGAATTTCTTAAAGTCTTTTATCAGGTGCATCTGATCGAAGTAACCGGTTTGGTAGGCAATATCTGTCCAGCGGAGGTGCGGGTTGCGAAGCTTCATTGTAAGTGCATGATTAAAGCGT
Organism: Parafilimonas sp.; assembly: GCA_025927795.1. GTDB lineage: Bacteria > Bacteroidota > Bacteroidia > Chitinophagales > Chitinophagaceae > Parafilimonas. The sequence continues at coordinate 9,807 of JAICKT010000123.1, forward strand.
GTAATGCAGCAATACAGCTAATACAGCTTGGCGGGCATGCCGGTGTACTCCATAAAATGGCGCTCAAAATTGCGGATGCTCATGTTTACAGTAACCGCAAGCGTATCAATATTTATCAATCCATTTTGAATGTTGATTGAATGTATAATGTGCGAAATCCTGTTTGTATCGCTTATACTTTTTTGTTGCTGTAAACGGCTTACAAGATAGGCATTGGTTGCAACAGCCATTTGTTGCACATTAGTGCAATAAAAAAGCTGTTCATGCAAAATATTTATGCTGTCATCAACCAGTTCTTCACTCCATGCAATCTTATTCAGCACTTCTGATGATGGTATGCCAAACAATCTTTGTAACCCATGCGGTGTAAACACAATTTCAAAAAAAGAATAGTAGCCGCTAAACGTCATCTCACCTCCAAACTGGGAAGACATGCCGTTGACGCCCGAACGTTTGCCTGTTTTTAAGACAACGCCTGTTGCAGGGTCGGTAAGCTTAACCGCAAGCCTTTAAAGAAAAAATCCATCGCAATTTCATGTACCGCATGTTTTAGTTTTGAAACATCAAAGCCATAGGTATTAAACTCCCTGTATAAATAACAGCGTACGTAAGACGCTAGTAAAGGCGAAGGCTTTACTTCGGAAGTGGTAATCATGTTGCTTCACAATTAGTGTTCGTAATTTATGATGTTTTTTTCATAAACTGATCATGACATTTTGTGCTTTGTCAATACCTGTTCCTTTAAACGTCGTCTTGTGCTTGTTTTCTTCTTGGCAGATGAAAGATAACGTGGAGGATTTCAACAGCCCGACTACACCATGCGCTATAATTGCATGCCGATAAAGGAATTACCGATTATGTATTTGCCACCGCTTCTTCACCATACATTTGGCTTTTAAATTTCAAGGATGGTGAAGGAATAAACTGCCCTAATCCCAGCCGCGTCCACTTCTCATCAACTGAAGCGATTGTTTTGTCATCTGCGATAATAATATTTGGCCAGTCGCGGTAAAAGTCATCAAATTCTTTTGTCTTTAAAGTACCATCAAAGCCAATACAGGCAACGTAATCAGCAGGATTTTCCGATAGAAATCTCTTTGCAATATAATGATCCCGACGGGGGTCAAGATTATTACAAAAGCGCCAAAGTGCAACTGGTAAATCATTGGGATCAACAGAGTGTTCGACATACAAAATCATTTTAACCCCTTCAATGATTCTCATTTCGCAAATCGCCTCATGTAATTTTCTCAAATGCTCTTTCTTGTTTTTTTGAACAGAAATAATTAAACAGGGAATATCTTTCGCCAGCAAAGAATCATTAATCGCTTTTATTTCCGGAAAAATATTCATTAATTCCGCTGTGGAGTTATTTGTATAACGTGGATGCATAGACGAAAAATGTTGCTCTTTTTCTTCTTCAAATTTAAATGTTCCGTCAATACACATTTTCCCGCCGAAACCCATTTTACTACAACTATGATCTAACACGTCCATTGGCCCTTGTGAAAAATAAATATCTGTGGAAGGATTGAGA
>JAICKT010000250.1 GCA_025927795.1 Parafilimonas sp.
ATATTATATTCTTTGGCAACTGCTTCAGCCGTTAAGCCCATACTTAAATAATAATCAGGTTCATCTTTTGCAATAGAATAGGCGGGCACTGTTTTCCATCCTGCGGTTGGTACAAGACTCATACTTTCTGTGCCACCAGCAATTATACAATCAGCCATACCTGTTCTTATTTTAGCTGTTGCAATGGCAATCGTTTCTAAACCGCTGGCGCAATAACGATTTACAGTTGCGCCCGGCACTCCAAAACCTAAAGCCCTTGCCGCTATTATGCGACCAACCTGCAATCCTTGCTCTGCTTCAGGCACAGCGTTTCCAACAATTACATCATCAACCCGACTTGCTTCTAATTGCGGTACTGAAGCCATTAATCCTTTAATTACATCGACTGCTAAATCATCCGGACGATAAAATCTGAAACCCCCTTTCTTACTTTTTGTAACCGCCGTGCGATAACCGGCAACTATAAATGCTTCTTGCATAAAAAAATTTTAGACAAAATTAATTAAGTTGTTTATGCAACTAATTGTGTGAAGAGTAGATTAACTAATGAGATCAAGAATTTCCTGTAACTCGCTTTCTGTTTTCACTAAAACATCCCTTGCTTTACTGCCAAGATTAGGACCAACAATACCTGCTTGTTCCAATTGATCCATCAATCTGCCTGCACGATTATAACCAAGTTTCATGCGGCGCTGTATTAAAGAAGTGCTGCCCATTTGATTTTGTACAATTAATCTTGCGGCATCTTCAAATAAAGGATCACGATCAGTAAGATCAAATTCTTTTCCTTCCATTTCCTTTTCATCAACATATTCCGGTAATTGAAATGCCTGTGGGTAACCTTGCTGTTCACCAATAAATTCACATATTTCTTCTACTTCAGGCGTATCAACAAATGCACATTGCAGACGCGTAATCTCCCCGTTATAACTTATCAGCATATCACCTTTACCAATTAATTGTTCTGCACCTCCCTGGTCAAGAATTGTACGGCTGTCAATTTTTGAAGAAACTTTAAACGCAATACGCACAGGAAAATTTGCTTTTATAGTTCCTGTTATAATATTTACCGAAGGTCTTTGTGTTGCAATTACGAGATGAATACCAACGGCTCTTGCTAACTGTGCTAATCTCGCAATAGGCATTTCGATTTCTTTACCAGCCGTCATAATTAAATCTGCAAACTCATCAATTACCAAAACAATAAATGGTAAAAACTCATGACCTTTTTGCGGATTTAATTTACGTGTTACAAATTTTTCGTTGTATTCTTTTATGTTACGGCAACTTGCTTCTTTTAAAAGATCATAACGGATATCCATTAAAGTGGCAAGCGCATTTAATGTATGCACAACTTTTTTTGTATCGGTGATAATGGGCTCTTCTTCGCCGGGAAGCTTTGCTAAAAAATGCCTTTCAATAACACGGTATAAACTCAGTTCAACTTTTTTTGGATCAACCAAAACCAGTTTTAATTGCGATGGATGTTTTTTATATAACAATGAAACAAGCAAAGTATTTATGCCAACAGATTTTCCCTGACCGGTTGCACCTGCCATTAATAAATGCGGCATGGTGGCGAGATCAACAATAAAATTATCATTGTCAATTTTTTTACCTATTGCAATTGGCAATGAAAAATTATTGTTTTGAAATTTTTCCGATGCGAGCAAAGTTTTCATGCTTACTACTGTCTTGCGCACATTCGGCACTTCAATACCAACAGTTCCTTTGCCGGGTATTGGAGCGATAATACGAATGCCAAGGGCAGCAAGACTTAAGGCAATATCATCTTCTAAATTTTTTATACGACTGATACGTACGCCTGGTGCAGGAACAATTTCATACAATGTAACTGTTGGTCCAACAGTTGCACTGATGCGTTGAATTTGTATATCATAATTTTTAAGTGTTGATATAATCTGATTTTTATTTGCTTCAAGTTCTGTTGCATCATGCACAATTTTTTCGCTGCCATGCGCTTCAAGTAAATCGAGTGAAGGATATTTATAATTGCTTAAATCAAGTGTTGGTTCATAGTTTACAGTTACGGGATTATGTTTAATAACTTTTTCTTCTACTGATTGTTGATCATTGATTGCTGACTGATTCTCCTCTTCTTTAACAACATCTTTTATTTCAAGCTCCATGTCTTCATTGCCTTCAACAATTTTTTTAGGCTTACGCGGTGTTGAAAGTTCATCCGAATTTATTTCCTCTAATTCATCTTTATGTTTTACAAGCTCATCAATCATGGGTTTATAAACCGGCTCCTGTTCTGTAATATCAAAATCACTTCTTGCATCCGGCATTATTACCACAATATTCCCATCATCTTTTTTTAGTTTATTATTTGATATAAGCGGATCTGTTTTGGCCACAGATTTATCAATTGAATTTTCTGAATCTCTCTGATTATAAAAACTCTTATCATATTCTTCATTAAACAAATTTTCATTCGCTAAAGAAAAATCCTTTGCACGAATTGGCTTGAATTTAAATTTGGGCAATTTAAATTCGGGATCAAAGCGCCAGATAATATATATAATCACAATTAAAGCAAGTAGAGCGCCTGTGCCAATTCTGCCTATAAAATTTACTAACCAGTCTTTCATTAATACCCCCGCACTTCCACCCCAGGAAAATTGACTTTTGTCAAAGAAAAAAGCGAAAGCCACACTCAATACAATTAAACCAGCAATTAAATAACGAAGGTTGCGCGCTATATTAAATATCTTTTTTCCAAATAATAAATTTGCACCCAACACAAAAAAGAATGTACAGAACAAAAAAGAAGCAACACCAAAACCCTCATTAATAAAAACATAAGAAATATATGCTCCGAGTACACCGAGCAAATTATCAACCTGTACTTTATTAGAAGGGAAAAATACATTGGCACCAAATTTAAAAACAATGTCCTGATCGTTTTGCCAGGTAAAAAAATAAGATATAAATGCTATGAAAAGAAATGCCGCCAATAATAAACTTACAGCGCCAATAATTTTTGCGGTGCGCTCATCTTTTATTACTTCTTCAACAGATACTTCTGCTTCTTTATCGGGATTTAATTTTTCCGTGTTTGGCAGCTTCACTGTTTTCTTTTTCAAACGATTTGCCATAGCATTCTCTCACCAACAAATATAACGGAGTTGCCGCAGAGATAGTGTGATACAATATGGATGTAAACTGTATGTGAAAAAAAATGCCGATTCATTAACCGGCATTAAAAAGAGAAAAGTTATGATTATATCAACTAACTAAAGACATATTGTGTTCATCAAGCTTTTGAAACTTTGAATTGTTGCTTTTAAATTCGGGAACAATAGCTTTCATTTGCCTTACACAATCCCATTCAGAACGGCTTTTGGCATATGTAATAAGCGTTTTTAGTTGCTCATTAATAACATCAGGTTTAACGCTTCTTACTTTAGCAATTTTAATTTTAGGGTGATAAGTTTCAGTTGTTGTTTCAAGTACATTCAATACTTCTTCATATAATTTCTCTCCGGGTCGTAAACCGGTATATCGTATTTCTATATCTTCCTTTGGCTTTAATCCTGCAAGTCGTATCATCTTTTCAGCTAAATCTTTTATGCGCACAGATTCGCCCATATCGAAAATAAAAATTTCACCGCCTTTACCCATAATGCCCGCTTCTAAAACCAATTGACATGCCTCAGGTATCGTCATAAAAAAACGTGTAATATCAGGATGCGTTACGGTAATTGGGCCACCCTTTGCAAGCTGAGCTTTAAACCTTGGAATAACGCTGCCATTAGAATCAAGCACATTGCCAAATCTTGTTGTTATAAACAACGTACCAGAACTTGTGTTTAATGATTGCACATACATTTCTGCAATGCGTTTGGATGCGCCCATTACATTAGTAGGATTAACAGCTTTATCAGTTGATACCATTACAAAACGATCTGCTTTATATTTTACAGACAAGTCAGCAATAATTCTTGTACCATTAACATTATTCAAAATTGCTTCATGCGGATGATCTTCCATCATCGGCACATGCTTATAAGCAGCGGCATGAAATATTATGGCAGGATTGTATTCAGCAAAAACTTTTTCCATGTAATTAAAATCGGTAACACTGCCAATAATGAGTTTATAATTAATAGCCGGAAAATTTTCGTGCATAAATAACCCAATGGTATGCAATGGTGATTCTGCTATATCGCACAATAAAAGCATTTTAGGTTGAAATGCTGCAACCTGTTTTACAATTTCGCTGCCAATAGAACCGGCTGCACCGGTGATAAGTATAGATTTATTTTTAAGTGTAGTACTGATAGCTTCGTTATTTATTTTTATGGGTTCGCGTTCTAGCAGGTCTTCAATTTTTATATCTCTTAATCTGCGTATTTTAAAAGGATCGTGTACCCACTGCTGACTATATGGAAGAATGGAAACTTTAATACCGTACTTAATAAAGAAATCTGCCACTTCATTTCTTCTCTTCAAAGAAATATTATTAACAGCAATAACAGCTCGTTTTACAGATAATTTACTTATAACTTTCGCAAATGCATTTATACCATAAACTTTTATACCTCCGATAACTTTCTTTTGTTTCTTTACATCGTCATCAACAAAAGCCATAACTCTCCAATCACTAAGTTTATCATTCCGTATTGTTTTTAAAGCTGCCATGCCCATTGCTCCCGCACCAAATATTACAATTACATCTTTTTTTACTGTTAAAGCGGTTTCAAACAATTTTTTTATTGCTATGCGGCTTCCGGCAAGTATAAAAAAAGAGATAAAAAAATTAATTATAATAATTGAATATGGTGCAAGGTGGTTTTCTCTTCCAACAAAATAATTAAGTAATCCTAAAAAGGTATTGGCAGAAAAAATGGAAAGAAATATCTTCATTACGCCACGAAAAGTAGTATGCCTGATAATTTCTTTATAAGATTTAAAAATAAAAAAACAAACTAGGTAGGTAAAAACGGTAATAAATATTGTACGTATGAAAAATAACTTAATGATTTTTTCAGTTTGAAAATTAAAGCGAAGAAGATAAGATAACATTATAGAAAAAAAGGATAATGTAATATCCATACACACAATAAACCACCTAGGCATATACCTGATATTAAACAAGGTTGTGATCTTCATTATGGAGCTATATTAGGTTTTTGATTATTGGATTTCAACAAAAATAAAAGTTTTGCTATAATTCTTCTAAAATTCTTCTTCGATTGGTTTTTTATAAAGCAAAAAAAATGCCTTTATCAAAAAATTTTAAAAAAAACATTATTTAGTTCTTAATTGCATTAATACCGGTTTGCATAGTGTATAAATGAAAATCAATGGTACGCAGGAAATAGCTATATCAGCCAAAACCTGATGCGGATTTGTTATGATTAAAATTATTATACAAAGCTGAAGCGCTGCATAAATGGTTGCAACAAGCAAATGAGATAATTTGTATTCATTTACTAGTAGTTGGTAAAAATGAAGCCGGTGAGCTTTAAAAATGTTTTGCTTCAACAACAGGCGATGTACTATTGTTAAAATACTATCAATACCATACACTGCAAGAAAAAGAATGTAAATAAAATTTTGAGTAATTAGCATTAATTGCAATAAAAGTATCGCTATCCAAAAAGCAATTGTTATGCTTCCCACATCACCTGCAAAACATTTTGCCTTTTTACGAAAATTAAAATATAAAAATACAAGACAGGCAAGCATTGGTAGCCAAATCATGTTAGGATCAATAAATTTTACCTGCCTTAAATTTATGTATTGTAATCCTCCCAATACTACCATGCTGTAAATACCGGTAATTCCGTTAATTCCATCCATAAAATTATAAGCATTAATAGTTCCAATTACGAGTATATAAAAGACAATAATTAAATAAACCGGAAACTGTTTGAAAATATTTAAATAATAAAAAATAAGAGATACAGCAACGAGGTGAATAAGAATTCTTAGTTTATTGGATAATGTATATATATCGTCTAAAAAACTAATAATACCAATAATAATTAAAGCTGAAGCAGCCAGCCAAAGTTGTGGCGTAATAAGCAAGGCTGTTATTGAGGCAAGCAAAAAAATAATGCCGCCGCCGCGGATAACTATTTCGGTGTGAGAACTTCTTTCGTTTGGCTTGTCAATTATATTATAGCGATCAGCAACTTTTAAATATAAAAGCATGGTGAGGAAAAAAACGGGCAATAAAATTAAGATCATAAAGCTTTACTTAATTTTTCGAGAACAGATGATGGTTTCCAGTTTAATGCTTTAGATGCTTTTTCATCATCAAAGGTTAATGAAGAAGTTATTTTCCTTAGTTTATTACTGTTTATAGGAAACCGTGATCCGAGTAAATCTCCGGTTAACGCCAACAGCCGTGCAATAAATAAAGGAATCGTTTTTATACTTTTATTATTTTTTTTAGCTATAATTAATTCAAGTTGCTTAAAAGTTGGATGAATTTTGTCCGTAAGATTAAATACGCCGCCGGTTTTTGCAAGCGCCGGAATTATAGTTGGAATATCCTCACTCCAAACCATGCTTTTCCTCGCGCTTGCCTTTCCAATGCTAAAATATTTTCCATTGCTAATTGCTTTTGTCATATCACCAAGATTACCTGGCGCATTTATTCCTGCAACAAGTGGTAATC